>CANHON010000123.1 GCA_947462115.1 Deltaproteobacteria bacterium
GACCATGAACCCGCCGTCCCAGTGGGCGATCGGCCACCGGGGCAGCCCGTCGCCCTGCTCGTCCATGCGCTGCAGCGACTGGATGAGCTCGAGGTGCTGGCTCGGCCACAACATCGTGTAGAGCGGGTGGGTGGTGCGGTAGGTGTCCCACAGCGAGAAGTCGGAGAAGAAGCGGTGTCCGGGATCGGCGTGAACGCCCTGGTCAAAGCCGCGGTAGCGCCCGTCCACGTCCGAGAACTGGGTGGGCATCAGGGCGGAGTGGTAGAGGGCCGAGGCGAAAATGACCTGCTGTTCATCCGTCCCACCGAAGACCCTCAGGGGGCTGAGCTGCTCCGCCCAGGCGGCCTCGGCGGCGGCGGCGGTCTCTTCCAGGTCAAAGCCGTCGTGCTCGGCCTCAAAATTGGCGGCCGCCCCCGCGGCGTCCACCGTGGAGATGGCCACCCGCACCCGCACCTCGCGGGTGCCGCCAGAGATCGGGGCGAACTGCAGGGCCATGCCCAGCCGGGCGCTGGCCTCCTCGGTGCCCCCCGCGCTGCGCGCCGCGCTGGCCCCGGGCTCAAACACCGCGGGGTCGGACCAGGCGCCCCACTCCGCCGGCGGCGGCTCGACCTGCAGCTCAAACCACAGGTCAAAAGGCCGCGACATGGCGCCGTCTTGGCGAAGGCGCCCGCGCGCCCGGCCGGACTCCGCCTCGAGCTCGAGCTCGCCGTCGAGCAAGAAGCCGCCCTCCATCAGGTGGCCCAGGTCGATGATCAACGTGGGCGCCGCCACTTCGGGCGGGAAGCGGTAGCGGTGCAGGGCGGTGTGGGCGGTGGCCGTGAGCGCCACCTCCACGGCTGGATCGCTGAGCCGGACCTCGTACCAGCCGGCCCGGGCGAGCTCGCTGTCCTTGTCGAAAGCAGCGCGGTAGCCGTCCTCCGTGGTGCGCGGCTGGCCGAAGCTGTCCACCATGCCGTCCGTGGGCATCACGCCGAGCAGGCCGTAGTCGGTCAGGCCCACGGCATAGAGGTGCATGTGCGAGAAGCCTTGGATGTAGGCGTCATCCGCGTGGTAGCCGCCCCCGTGGTAGGCGCCGATGGCCGCCCCGTTGGCCGCGGAGCTGTCGGGGCTGACCTTCACGAGCCCAAAGGGCAGGCCCGGGCCCGGAAAGCCGCAGCCCACGCCATAGCCGATGCCCCCCGTGCCGATCATCGGGTTGATCTTCTCCACGAGCCTGACCTCACTGACGTCCAGCTCGGCGTTCTCGGCGGTGTCCGCGCCCTTGTCCTCCCCTTTGCAGGCCGTGCCCAGCAGGGCGAGGAGCGCGAGGCGGGCGGCAGGGGCGCGGGGCGTGCGCGTGGACATGGGGGCTCCGTCGGGTGCGCCGGGGGCGGCGCCGACCGGAGTATCGCAGGGTGCTGCGGCGCTGGGGTCGTTCATCGGTGAAACAGCGGCCGCCCGATGAACCAGGGTGGGCCGTTCATTGGTTCGATGACATGAAACAGGGCGGCGAAGATGGCACCTACAAGGCCATTCTCCGCTGGCATACTTCCTGCTCAGCCCACCGCGAGGCGCAGGCGCGCCCCACGCTCCACCCCATCGGCCGGAACCGGCCCCCGGAGGCTCCCATGTCCTTCTTCTCCTCTCTGTTCGGCGGCGGCGCCCCCACCACCATCGACGGGGCCGCGGCCCGCAAGCTCGTGGCCGAGGGCGCCCTGCTGCTCGACGTGCGCACCCCGGGCGAGTTCGCGGGGGGCCACGTGCCGGGCGCCCAAAACGTCCCGGTGGAGACCCTTCCGGGCGGGGCCGCCAGCCTCCCCAAGGACAAGCCGGTGGTGGTGTACTGCCGCAGCGGCGCCCGCTCCGCCCGCGCCCAGGGCTTGCTGCAGCAGAGCGGCTTCGTCGCCGTGCATGACCTGGGCCCGATCAGCGCTTGGTAGAAGCCGAACAAATTGCCGGGCCCCGCGGCCCCACCGCCGAGGATCCGGCGCAGATGCGCTAAGCTGCGGCTTCGCCCCCTCGCGCCCGCGGAGCCCAGCATGACCCACGCCCCTCCACCCCCGCTGCACGGCGGCGCGGTCAGCGGTCCGCTCGGCCGTCGGTTCGGCGCGCTGCTGCTGCTCGGGCTGTCTGCGAGCTGTGGGCCCAACTTTGGCTTGCTCCCCAAGGGCAGCCTGATCGACACCGGCGGGGCCGAGGACGGCGGCGGCGGTGGGGGCGGCGGTGGCGGCGGCAACGGCCGAGACGCCGACGGGGACGGCTACCGCGCCAGCGACGACTGCAACGACGAAGAGCCGTCGATCTTCCCGGGCGCCGACGAGCGCTGCAACGGCCTCGACGACGACTGCGACGGTGAGGTGGACGAGCCCGGCGACGTCATTGACGGCGTCGCCGCCTACGAAGACCGGGACGAAGACGGCTGGGGCGCCAGCGACACCCCGGTGCGGGTCTGCGCGCTCGGCCCGGGCCTCGCCACCAACGGCTTCGACTGCGATGACGCCGATCCCACCGAGCCCATCGTGGTGGACATCACCTACGGCAGCGCCACGGGCACCGGCAGCGCCGACAGCCCCCTCGACCGCATCCAGGCCGGCATCGACCTCGCCCAAGGCTGCGTGCTGGTCGAGGAGGGCTACTACTTTGAGGCCCTGAACTTCGGCGGCAAGAACATCTCGGTGCGGGCGCTCGGCGGCCCCAGCGTCACCACCCTCAAGGCCACCGAGTATGGCGTGCCTGCCGTCACCTTCGCGAATGGCGAGGGCGCCGGCGCGGTGCTCGAGGGCTTCCGGGTGCGCGACGGCGAGGGCGCGAGCGAGACCACCAGCGCCCTGCGCGACTGCGGCAGCGTGGCCACCTGCACCGACTACACCACCACCATCTGCGGCGGCGGCGTCTATTCGCTGGGATCGAGCCCCACGATCCGCGACGTCTGGCTGGACGGCAACAACCTGCCGCCCTTTAGCAACACCACCTCCGGCAACGACACCTACACGACGGCCTCCTTCGGCGGCGGCGGCTGCTTCATCGGCTCGGGCGCCCGCCTCGAAGGTGTGCGGATCGCCGCGAACAGCGCCGACCAGGGCGCGGGCCTGTTCATCGACGAGACGAGCGCAGTGGAGCTGGTCAACGTGATCTTCGCCGACAACATCGCCACCGAGGGCGGCGCGCTGCGGGTGGACGGCGGCTCTGTCTCGGTGATCGGGTCGGCCTTCGGCTGGAACACCGCCACGGCCGAGGGCGCGGCCATCGGCGCCACCGGCGGGGTCATCAGCCTGAGCAACGTCACGGTGGCCGCCAACAGCTCGCCGGGCGGCGCGCTGCGCTTGGAGGGCTCCGCGGCCACCTTGGTCAACGTGATCTCCACCGGAAACCCCACCGGCGCCGGCGTGGTCGCCACAGACGGGGCGGCGCCCACCTTCAGCTACAGCCTGCTGTTCGGCGACGCCGGGGGCGTGGTCAGCGGCCTGAGCGATCCCACGGGCAGCGCCGGGAACATCGGCGGCGACCCCCAGCTCAGCGGCCTGAGCGCCGACGGCGATCCCAACAACGACAGCTGGGCGCCCGCCGGCGGCTCCCCGGCCATCGACGCCGGCGACCCCGGCAGCGGCTTCAACGACCCCGACGGCAGCCGGGCCGACATCGGCGCCACCGGCGGCCCCCAAGGGCTCTGAGGCCCACCCCGCTCGGGGAGCAAAACACCGTCCAGCGCGCCACCCTCGGCATACCGGCGGCGCTGCTCAGGGCCGGCTCTCCTGGTTGCGCTGCTTGTTGGCCGCGGCCTCCGCCGCCTTCTGGCGCTCGGTGGTGGGCCAGTCGCCGCCCTTCCAGCTGCGCGGCGTGGGCACGTGGGGCAGGACGCGGATGGACTCGGCCGCCCACATCCCGGTGGCGTCGACGAGGCCCTCTCCCAGCCGGAAGATCTCGGTCTTGGCGGTGGGCACCTGCCGGATGTCGGCCGCCGGGTTCATGCGGTAGCCGATGGCCACGGCGTCCGGCACCCAGCCCTCGGTGGCGCAGGGCCGCGGCCCGCCGTCCAGGCTGAAGATGGCGGTGCGGGCGTCTTCGTAGACGGGCTCGCCGAGCAGCTCGCCGAGCTCGCGGGTCATGCGGCGGGCGCGGGTGCGCAGGGCGTTGTCGGCCAGCGACTTGGTGGTGGCGGCGGGCGTGACCGAGTCGATCTGCCAGATCACGTAGCGGTAGCCCATCGCGACGAGATCACCCTTGGGATCAATGGGATCCCCCATGACCGGCCCCGGCGTGGCCCCGGCGGTGGTGGCGAGGTCGGTGCTGCTGCCGGCGCTGCTGTCGGCCGTCTCGGCCTTGGCGCCCGTCTCCTCGCCCTCTTCCCCGGTGCTCAGGCCCCGGGACCGCAGGGCGCTGCGCTCGCGCTGCTCTTTGGTGCGGGTCTGCCCGAGGGTGAGCAGGCGCTCCAGGAAGGGGTTGCGGGCCCGCAGGTCGGTGAGCTCGACCGGGGTGAAGACCGGGTTGTCCTCCAACATCCCGCCGAGGATCGGCCGCCCGTGGGCGCTCTGGTAATAGAGGTGCGCTTGGGTCCAGTCGAAGGGCAGGTCGATGAGCGGGCCCGGCGGACCCTCGGCCAAGCAGCGGTAGCCCGCCGGGATGGCTGCGGACCAGGTCGGCATGGGCGCGAGGTGGTTGTCGGCGAGGTCAAAGGCCCAGGGCGCGCCGATCGCGAGGCAGAGCACCGTCGGCGCCGCGCGGCTTCGGCGGCGGAGGGCGCTGAGCAGCAGCCCCAGGCCGACCGGGGCCAACATCACGGTGAAGGCCACCATGCGCGCTGGCCACCACAGCCGCTGAAGGGCGCCCAGGGCGTCAATCATCACCATGTAGAGGAGGTTGGGGAGGGCGGTCTGGCCGAGCAACAGGAAGGGCCCGCAGCCCACCCCGGCGGTGATCAGCAGGGCGACGACCAGCCCGAGGCGGCGCCGGGCCGGGGCCAGCAGCGCCCCGAGCGCCCCCGCGGCCACCAGCGGCGGCGTGATGAGGACGGTCTGCACCAAAAAGCGCTCGGTGCCATCGGGCGCCACGACGAAGTAGCCGGCGAAGTGGCGGAGCGGCTGCCACAAGAACAGGCCCACCGTCATGCCCTCCACCGTCGTGGGCGGGTTCGAGTGCAGCGTCCACAGGTGCATGTTGAGCAGGCCGGGCACCTCGCTCTCGCTGGCCTGCAGGGCCAAGGGCACGCCGACCGGCGAGACGACGAGGAGGGCGACGCCCGCGAGCAGGGCGAAGCGGCTCAGGGTGCGGAACGGCCCGCCGCTCCGCTCGGTGAAGGCCACCACGAGGCCGTAGCCGAGGCAGACCAGGCCGCCAAAGAAGGCGTAGTACCAGTATTGATAGCCGCTGACCGCCAGGGCGAGGCCGGCGATGATCGGGTCGATGGGCCCCCGGCGCCAGCCGGACCGCAGGGCGTGGCGCAAGAACAAGATGGGGAACAGGAGGATGGCTTGGGTGGGGCGCCCCTGCATCACCTCGAACAGCGGGTAGGGGCACAATACAAAGGCCAACAAGGCGGCCCGCCGGGCGAAGGGGTCGCGCACATGATCGCCCAGCAGGGCATAGAAGGCCCAAGCCGAGGCCGCGAGTCCGGCGATGACAAACAGGTTGTAGCCCAACACCGGACCGAGCAGCCGCCGGACCGGCATCGCCAGAACCGCGTCCAGCACGTTGGTCCCCGTGTGCGCGAAGATGTCTTTGCCCCAGGGGTAAAAGAACAGGTCGGTGTGGCCGAGCGGCCGCCCCGCGCTGAGCTCATGGTCTACAAACCAGTAAAACCATTGTGTTCCGAGCGCGTCTACATAGTCGATGCCCAAAAAGGCCTCGCCCCAGGTGGGCAGGCCCGGCAGCCAGATCCAAGCGACGCCCAACACGCCGAGGAGCAGCACCAGGTGCTCCTGCCAGCCCAAGCGGGCGCGGGGGGCGCTGGACCTCATGGGCTCCGCCGGACGCGGGGGCGCTGCGAGCGGATCGGGCTGTGGCGCTCCTCGACCTTCGGCGCGGGCTCCGCTGCCTTCGGGCCGGTGGCCGCCTCTTCACCGGCGGGCGCCGCGCCTTCGGCCCCGACGGCGCTTTTGCCCCGCCCGCGCTGACGCCGGCCCTCGGTGGGCATGAGCTTGGGGGCGAATTTTCCGCCGCCGCTCGGGAGCAGCTCGGGGGCGCTGAGCGCGCCGCCGGGGCTCCACCACTGAACCGCGCAGCGGGCGCTGACCGCCACGCCCCACGCGGCCTCGAGCCCGTGGGCCTCGATGAGCGCGGTCTGGGCGGTCGTCGCCTCCGGGAAGCGCTCGATCCAGCTCCCTTCTTTGTTCGGGCAGTCCCAGCTCACCAGCAGGTCAGGGGTGCGCTGCCCCTTGCGCGTGCCGTGCCTCAGATCAATGAGCTGCACGTTGTTCCAGCCGAGGAGGGCGACGCCGAGCCGGCCAGGCTCTTCGCCGAAGGGGGTGAAAAGACCCTGATTGACGGCGACCACACAGGGTCCCTCACCGCAGGCCGCCGCGAGGACGGCCTGGATCGCCGCGGCGCCGTAGCCCGTCCACGGGCGGTAGAACTGGTTGGGCTCGGCTTCGGTCACGAAGGTGCCCCGGGGCGGCAGCCGCTGGAGGGGCCGAAAGACCCGCGGCTCGAAGAACTGCGGCAAGAAGGCCAACAACCACACCTGCAGGCCGATGGCGCCGCCCACCCAGCCCCCGCGGCTGAGCCCCGCCGCCACCGCCATCGCCAAGGCCGGGCCGAGCAGGGTGAAATTGTCGATCCCCGCTCGAAAGGTCCACCACATCGCCAAGGTCAGCACGAGGGCCAGGGCCGCCATCCCGCGCAGGAGGGGGGCGGCGCGGCGGTTGGGCACCAGGGCGGCCGGCAAAAGCACCGCCGTGAGGCCCACTTGCACGCTCAAGGCCTCCCAGGTCAGGGGCGGCAGGCGCTCGATGTAGCCCTGGCGGGCCTTGGCCTTGGCCTCGAGGTAAGGCACGATGTCGGCGAGGGAGACCGAGGCCGCTCCAGCCCAAAATATCGCAATCAAGCAGATCTTGGCGAAAGACGGGCGGCCATCCCGAGCCCAGATCAGCGGGCTGAGGGCGACGGGGGCCCAGCCGAGGCCCGAGGCGCGCAGGCTGAGCAGCAAGGCGCCGCCGAGGGCCACGCCGAGCAGGCGCAGGGGCGAGCGCAGGCGGGGATCGTCGGCCAGCAGCGCGGCGATGCCAAGGGCCAAAGCGGCCTCTGGCACGTGAATCCACAGGGTACGCCCCTGCAAGATGACGATGGGCGCCGCCGCGGTCAGGCCGGTGGTGATGAGCCCGGCCATCGGCCCGCCGAGCTGCCGCGCCAGCCGCCCGGCGCTGCCCACGAGGAGGCCGACCCACAGCACCCCGAGCAGGGGCACCGCCTGGGGCGCGCCGCCGCCGATCGCGTGGGTGAGGGCGATGAGCACGTTCATCCAGCCGGAGCCAGCGCCCAACAAGGCCAGCAGGCCGCCGAGATCGCCCTGGGCGATGGCCTCGAGCGCCGTGGGCACCTCGCGGTAGTACAGGCCTGGATCGGCCGGAGCACGTTGATCCAGGAGCGCATAGCGGGCGTGCGCGAGCACCGTGCAGAGCCAGATCAGCGCCGCCCATCGATCAGCGGGCCCGGTGGGCTCAGCGGCGCGCGGGGAGCCCCGCGCAGTCAGGCTTGGCATCATCGATCCGTCTCGCGGCCGCGCCCGCGACGCCGCCGCTCAGCCCGGCGCCGCTCGCTTCGCCCCGCTGTGGGGCGTTCACTGCGGTGGCGCCCCGGCCGGCGCCTCGCCGCCAAAGTACAGGAAGGGCGGGAGCGGCCGCAAGCCGGCTTGCCCGAAGGCGCCGCGGTAGGGCTCCAAGGCCTGCTTCACGGCGGGGTCGGCCAGCGAGCAGCTGCCGGCGAGCACCGCCGTGCGCGCCTCGGGGGTCAGCGGGGAGCCGGCGTTGGCGGCCGCGAGTTTTGAATCGACGAGGGTGAGGAAGCGCTCGAGCGTGGGGCAGGCATCGGCCTCCGCGCCCTTCCAGTCCGGCATGCCGGCGATCGGGAACAGGTCTTCGGCGCTGTAGCCGGGCGGAGGCGCCGCGCCGCCTTCAGGCAAGCCGGGCGGCGGCGGGGCCCCGGTGGCGCCGTTGAGCGCGCCGCCCGCGCCAGGCGCGCCCATCCCAGCGGCGCCGCCCGCCGGCCCGCCCATGCCCGCTTCGCCCGGACCGCCCATGCCGGGGCCGCCCATGCCCGGGCCGCCCATGCCGGGCCCGCCCATGCCGGGGCCGCCGATCGCCGGGCCGCCCATGCCGGGGCCGCCGGTCGGGCCGGTCAGCGCGGCGAGCTGCGCGTCGGTGGTGTCGGTCAAGCGCCAGCCGATGAAGCCGAGGTTGAGCACCACCAAGCCGGCGATGATCCCTTGCTGGAATCGAGAGGACACGTTCCCTCCGTGGGCCGCTGCGCGAAGGCAGGGTTGAGGTTGCCGTGATGCACGGTATTCTCATCAAACATCTGCCGGACCCGCCGGCTCCAGCCCGGACCATAGCACCCGATCGGCCCCGAGGGGAGGGGCGCCGCCGGAAAAGGTGCACGAGGAGCCAACCTGCGCCTTGAGCTTGGGGCCACGGCAGAGTACGAGCCGCGGCTGGCCCCGCCCTGGCCGCTTCGGCGCGCTCGGCCATCGCCCAGCTGAAAGAATCTTCTTGGCCGCACGCCCATCGCTTCTGGTACTGTCGAGGGGCAACCTCTCGTCCTCGCGCGGCCCAGCCCCGTCGCCCCCGTGGAGTTCCCTATGCGCCGCTTTCTCCTGACCGCACTGCTGCCCGTCCTGGCCTTCGGCTGTAACGGCGACATCAAGGGTGTCGAGGGGCAGGTCGACTCCGGCGTAGGCGCCCAGGTAGACGAAGACGGCGACAACGACGGCTTCAACGCCCAAGATGACTGCAACGACGGGGACGCGGCCGTCCGCCCCGGCGCGGTCGAGCTCTGCGATGGCATCGACAACAACTGCGATGGCGTGGTCGATGAGGGCGTGTCCGTCACCTACTACGAGGACGCCGACACCGACGGCTACGGCAACCCCGAGACCGCCCAGGCCGCCTGTGAGCGTCCGGATGGCTTCGTGCCCAACGGCAGCGACTGCGACGACACCAGCGCCGCGGCCTTCCCCAGCGGGGTCGAGGTCTGCGACGGCTACGACAACGACTGTGACGGCACCGTAGACGAGGAGCTGCTCACCACCTACTACCAGGACCTCGACGGCGACACCTTCGGCGATCCCAGCACCGGCGCCGATCTCTGTGAGGCCCCGGTCGGCTTCGTGGCCGATGGCAGCGACTGCAACGACAGCAGCGCCATCTCCTTCCCCGGCGCCGCCGAGGTCTGCGACGAGCTCGACAACGACTGCGACGGCGACATCGACGAAGACGCGACCAACATCTACTACGCCGACACGGACGGCGATGGCCACGGCGATCTCTCGCGCTCCATCGAGGCCTGCGTCCTGCCCGAGGGCTACACGCTCAGCCCCACCGACTGCGACGACGCCGACCCCCTGCAGAACCCCGATCAGCCCGAGCTCTGCAACACCGAAGACGACGACTGCGACGGCACCATCGACGAGCCGGACGCCATCGACGCCTCCACCTGGTACGCCGACACCGACACCGACACCTACGGCGATCTCGCCGCGCCCACCAACGCCTGCGCGCAGCCCCCGGGCTTCGTGGCCGACAGCCGCGACTGCGACGACACCAACGCCGCGCAGTACCCGGCGGCGCCCGAATACTGCAACACCGAAGACGACGACTGCGACGGCGCGATCGACGAAGAGGACGCGGTTGACCCCCGCACCTGGTACGCCGACGCCGACAGCGACACCTTCGGCGACCCCGCCGTCACCGCCACCGCCTGCAACCCGGCCGCGGGCTACGTCGGCGACAACACCGACTGCGACGACGCCCGCGCCGCCACCCACCCCGGCGCCGACGAGTACTGCAACACCCTCGACGACGACTGCGACGGCACCATCGACGAGGACGACGCCGTGGACGCGGTCGCGCTCGCCGACGACAACGACGGCGACGGCTTTGGCGCGGTGGGCTCCACCCACCCGTCTTGCGACGGCGTAGACAACGAGCTCGACTGCAACGACGCCGACCTCACCGAGCCCCTCGTGGTGGACGGCGTCTACGGCTCGGCCTCCGGCGACGGCAGCAGCGCCAGCCCCCTCGACACCATCCAGGCCGGCATCGACGCCGCCAACGAGTGCGTGGTCGTCTTCCCCGGCACCTACGTCGAGGCCATCGACTTCGGCGGCGCCACGCTCATCGTCGAGTCCAGCGAGGGCGCGGCGGTCACCACCATCAACGCCTCGGGCCTCGGCACGGCGGCGGTCAGCTTCACCAGCGGCGAGGGCGCCGACAGCGTGCTGCGCGGCTTCACGATCACCGGCGGCGACGGCCACTCCGAGACCATCGACACCCCCCGCACCTGCGACTCGCCCGAGCTCTGCCGCGAGTACACCACGACCTACTGCGGCGGCGGCGTCTACATCGAGTCCTCGGACCCGACCCTCGAGGGCCTGGTCATTGAGGACAACGTCCTCGTCGAGTCGAGCTCCACCGAGGTCGATGACGACCTCTACGAGGTCTACTCCTTCGGCGGCGGCGTCTGCATCATCGACTCCTCGGCCGACATCTCCGACACCGTCATCGAGGGCAACTTCGCGGACCAGGGCGGCGGCATCTGGGTGGACGAGACCTCCTCGGTCAGCTTCTCGCACATCGAGCTCTACGACAACACCGCCGCCGACGGCGCGGGCGTCGAGGTCGATGGCGGCAGCTTCACGCTGAGCAACAGCATCTCGGCCTACAACACCGCCGATGACGTGGGCGGCGCCTTCTACATCATCGACGGCGGCTTCACGGCCACCAACATCGTGGCGGCCTACGACGCGGCCACCACCGGCGGCGAGCTCGCCCTGGCTGGCGCCGGCACGGGCACCGTGATGAACAGCATCCTGGCCTACGCCGCGGGCGGCGAGGGCGTGGCGGCCCCCGCCGGCACCACCTTCACCGGAACTTACAACAACGTGTTCGGCAACATCGACGGCGAGTACACCGGCACCACCGACCCCACGGGCTCGCTCGGCAACCTCTCGGTCGCCCCGCGCTTCCGCAGCGCCGCCACCCGCGACTTCACGCTGCTGCCGGCCAGCCCCAGCATCAACGCCGGCGACCCCGACGTCCTCTACAACGACGTGGACGGCAGCCGCAACAACCAGGGCGCCTACGGCGGCCCCAGCGGCACCTGGTAAGCCCGGAGCCTCCCCCGACTCCGCCGCAGCGCGCCCCTCAAAAAGGCGCGCTGTGCGCTTTTTTGGCCCTGGCGGGCGCCCTAGGCCGCCCCTCCGCGCTCGCCCGCCGGGCCCGTCGTCAGCCGCAGCCCGCGGCCATCGCCGCGGCCCCGCGTCTGCCGCCGCGCGGGCTCGGTCGCCGGCAGACGCCGGCGACCCGGGCTGCGCCCGGCACTCCGGTCCGCCGGGCGCGTCGTGGTGAGGTGTTCTCCCTAAGGAATACACCGATTTTGCAGGCCGAGCTCGC
>CANHON010000124.1 GCA_947462115.1 Deltaproteobacteria bacterium
CCGGCCAGCCGCTGACCGCCTCGATGTAGCGGCGCAGCACCTCGCTGAGCGCGAAGGCCAGCGCTTGGTCGTCGAGCCCAGCGGCGCGGGCCTCCGTCCACTCGCGGGCGGCGCGGGCGTGGGGCGGGATCGGCGCGGGCTCGGCCTGGCCCCGGCCCCTTCGCGCGAGGAGCAGCAGCCCGACGCCTGCGCCGATGGCCACGAGCCCTCCGGCGCCGATCCACAGGTAGGGGGGCGCTGCCGGCGGCGGCGCGAGCGCCAGCGCCTCGTCCATCGGGCCGCCCGAGGGGCCCGTCACGCCGAGATCGATGAACAGCGGCGGCACCTCGACGGGCTGCACCTCGCCCTGCGGCCCGTGGGCCTCCATCGCCGGCAGGCCCACCACCGCGCTGCCGGCCGGGCCGCTCAGGGCGTAGCGCCGCACCCGGCGGCTGCGGCCGCGGTCGTTCACCGGCCCCTCTTCGCCCTTCAGCGTCAGCGTGAAGCCCTCGGCCGCCGGCTCGGGCAGCTCCAGGCTCCAGCCGGGCGCCAGCGCGACCTGAAGGCTGAGCTGGGCGTCCTCTCCAGCGGCGACCGCCCGGGCGGTGGTCTGCAGCTCCACCGAGACCGGCCCGACCGCGGGCGCCGGGCCCACCGCCGGCTGGCAGGCGGCGAGGCCCCAACAGAGGGCGGCGGCGCTTCGTGAGATCAACGTTCTGGTGGGCATCATCGCACGCGCTCCAGCCGACGAAAGTGCGCGAGGAGCTGATGGAAGGGGTCGGCCTCGGTGCTCACGGCGGTGCACCACAGGCGCTCCCGCTGCAGGCGCTTGACCCGCTCCGCCACCGGCAGGGCGGGCCGGAGCGCGCCGGCGTCCACGAGGCGGGTGGCCCCGGTCTCGGCGTCCTCCAGCGCGATGAGGCCGGTGCCGCGGGGCAGGGCCTCTTCGAGCGGATCGTGCACCAGGAAGGCGTTGACGTGGTGCTTGGACGCGACGAGGCGCAGGGCCCCGCTCAGGGCCCCGCTCAGGTCCCCGCTCAGGGCCTGCGGGGGCGCGCGGTGGCCGGGCAAGAAGTCGGACAGCACGCAGACCACCGACCGACGGCGCAGCAGCTGGTGGGCGCGGGTCAGGGCCGCGACCAGATCGGTGCCGCGGCGGGCGGGAGGCGCCGAGAAGGCAGCTTGAAGCACCTGCATGGCGTGACCCCTTCGCTTGCGGGGCGGCAGCACCAGCTCCACCTGCTCGGTGAAGCTGAGCAGGCCCACCCGGTCGCCGTTGCGGATGGCGGCCCAGGCCAGGGCCCCGGCGAGGCGGGCGAGCTGCAGGCGCTTGTCGGTGCGCCCGTCGCGACCGCCGCCGCCGACCCGCATCGAGCCGGACTGGTCGAGCACCAGCAGCACCGTCAGCTCGCGCTCCTCGCGGAACTGCTTGATAAAAGGCTCACCTGTGCGGGCGGTGACGTTCCAGTCGATGTGGCGCACGTCGTCGCCGGGCGCGTAGGGGCGCACCTCCTCGAATTCCATGCCGAGGCCGCGGAAGGCGCTGCGGTACTCGCCGGCGAAGGGGCTGTCGACCCGCCGGTTGAGCTGGATGTGGAGCCGGCGGATCTGCCGGAGCTCATCGGTGCTGAGCATCGGGGGCCTTGCGGACTCAGGGGGTGCGGACGCCGGCGAAGACCCGGGCGATGAGGTCCTCGGGCTGGAGGCCCTCGGCCTCGGCCTCCCAGGTGGGCTGGATTCGGTGCCGCAGCACGTCGGCGCCGATGGCCTTCACGTCGTCGGGGGTGACGTAGGCGCGGCCCTCGAGCAGGGCGTGGGCCCGGGCGGCCTGCTCCAGCGCGAGGGTGGCGCGGGGGCTGGCCCCGACCTCCAAGAAGCGGGCGATGTCGAGGCCCGCCGCTTTGGGATCGCGGGTGGCATGGACGAGATCAACGATGTAGTCGCGGATCACGCCCTCCATCAGCAGCATGCCGCAGACCTCTTGGGCCCGGGCCAGCTCCACCGGCCCCGCCACCGGCTGGATGACCGCGGCCGGCTCTGCAGCCCGGTCGAGCATGGCCCGCTCCTCGGCTTTGGTGGGGTAGCCCACCCGCACCTTGAGCAAGAAGCGGTCGGCTTGGGCCTCGGGCAAGGGGTAGGTGCCCTCCTGCTCCAGCGGGTTCTGGGTGGCGAGCACCAAGAAGGGCCGCGGCAGGGCGTGGGTCTCGTCGCCCAGCGTGACCTGCCGCTCCTGCATGGCCTCCAGCAGGGCGCTCTGGACCTTGGCCGGGGCGCGGTTGATCTCGTCGGCCAGCACGATGTTTGCGAAGATCGGGCCCTTGTGGGTGCGGAAGACCGCGGCCCGGGGATCGTAGACCTGGGTGCCGAGCACGTCGCTGGGCAGCAGGTCGGGGGTGAACTGCACCCGCTTGAAGTGCAGGTGCAGGGCCGAGGCCAAGCTGCGCACCGTCAGGGTTTTGGCGAGGCCGGGCACGCCCTCCAGCAGCACGTGGCCGTTGCACAGCAGGCCGATGATGAGCCGATCGACCATGGCCTGTTGGCCCACGACGACCCGCCCCACCTCGGCGCGGATCGCGGAGAGCACGGGAAAGACTTCGCGAACCAGCGGTTCGACGTCGCGGAGGTTTCTCTTCTGCAGGATCGACATGGGTAGCCCGAAGACGGGGGTGTGCGCGGCGCGGCGGGCCCGCCAGCACCGAGTGCGGGGGCGGTCTTCCGCGGCGGGGAGTGAAATGCGGACAGAGGCGACGCCCGAGCCCGATGGGTGAGATAAGGTGCGCCGCCTCCCGGCGAGGGCCCCGCGCCCACGCCGAGCCCGGCCGCACCGCGCCGGCCGAGCGACGCCCGCGGCCCTAATCACAGCGCTCGAACCGCCAAGGGCTCAACGCCCCTTGACGACAGCCCGAGCCGTTCCTATCCGGGCGACCCGCCTGGTGCTGGAGGATCCATGTCCACGTCCCCGACCCCACCGACCCCAGAGTTTACCGCGCTGGTCTCGGCCCTCGGCGTAGACTTCGCCAACCTGCTCACCGCAGACGCGACGACCCTGCCGCCCGACGAGTACCTGTCCGCGGACGAGATCAAGGAGCTGCGTCGCGCCCTGCTCGGCGAGCTGCACACGCTCATGAAAAGCGGCCAAGAGGCCGTCAAGGACCTCGTCGAAGATCGGCCCGTCGAGTCCGACCCCGTGGACGTCGCCTCCGACGAGACCGACCGGGAGTTCGTGCTCCGCCTCGCCGGCCGCGAGCGCATCATGATCCACAAGCTCGGCCGCGCGCTCGAGCGCATGGGCGAGGGCGAGTACGGGGTCTGCGAGACCTGCGGCAGCCCCATCACCTTCAAGCGCCTGCGGGTGCGCCCGGTGGCCACCCAGTGCGTCGAGTGCAAGTCGCACGCCGAGCAGGTCGAGCGCCGCAGCCGCACCCTGTAAACGACCTCGGCGGCGCTGTTTAGGGCTGCCCGGCCTCGGTCTGACCGCTGGTCTCGCCGCCGGCCTCGCCGCGCTGCAGCAGCAGCCGAAGGGCCTCGACCCGCTCTCGGTTCACGCCCATGTCGCCGTAGCCGAGCCGGCTGGCCGAGCGCACCTGCACGACGGGGGCCTCGGGGTCCAGCGAGAGCTCGAGGTCGTCCACGAAGCCAAAGACGCGGCTTTTGCACTCGACCCGCAGGTAGTCGGGGCCCATGGCCGCGAGCTCGGCGCCGGGCAGCTCCAGGGCCGAGCGCCGCAGCCACACCATCGCGAGGCCGCGATCGACCGCCAGGGGCAGCGCGGCGATGTGGTGCTGGGCGTCGCTGGCCGGCGCGAGGCTGCTCACGCAGTTGGGCGAGTCCGGGCAGTCGGCGAGGCGGCCCATCGCCGGCCCCACCTTGCCGGCGGGCCCCGGGGCGGTGCCAGCGCAGCCGAAGGCCATCACCAGAACGCTGATCCACAGGCCATGTTGGACGGTCATTGACATCGGTGCACCGGGGGGAGAGGGTCGGGGGACACCGGTGTCGTTATCCCACCGGCGCGCCCCCGCCGGGGCGGAGGAGCCGACGATGACCGACAAGAAGCCCGACCCCGCGCTCGCCGGCCTCAGCCTGCGCGAGCGGCTCGACGCGCTGACCGGCCGCGCCGCCGAGGCCACCAGCGCCACCGCCGCGACCCTCAAGCGGGAGGCGGCGATGGCCGCGGCCGAAGCCACGCTGAAGGGCGCCTGGAGCGCCATTCGCGGGGTGGTGGCCGATGAAGCCGAGGCGGCCCTGCGCCACTCCGAGGCCGCCCTGTCCGAGGCCCAGCGCAGCGACGTCGAGCGGGCCGAGCGCCTCCGCGGCGCCGCGGTCTCGGCGCGCTCGGAGCGAGAGCAGCGTCAGCGGGCCGCGACTGAAGAGCTGGCCCGCCTCAAGGCCGCCCGGGCCCAAGGCGGGAGCCCGGCGGCGTCCCCCGCCCGCGAAGAAGAAGCCCCGGCCCCGCCGCGCCCCAAAAAGACGCTCTGAAGGCCGCGGCCCCGCCCGCCCCGCTCAGCTCTTGAAGCGGTCGAAGAGCCCGTCGAACAGGCCCTTCTCGTGGACCGTGGTCTTCTGGAGCTCGGCGAGCTTGCGCACCAGGGCCTCCTCCTCGGAGGACATCTTGTCGGGCACCGAGACGATGAGCTGGACGTGCTGGTCGCCGCGGCCGCGCTTTCCGCCGAGGCGGGGCGAGCCCTTGCCGCGCAGGGTCAGCACCTTGCCCGAGGGCGCGCCGGCCGGGATGCTCAGCGTCTCTTCGCCATCGACGGTGGGCACCTTGATCTCGGCCCCGAGGCAGGCCTGGGGGTAGCTCATCGGCAGGGTGCAGATCACGTCGTCGCCGTCGCGGCGGAACAGCTCGTGCTCTTTGACCTCCAGCAGCACGTAGAGGTCGCCGGGGCGCCCTCCGGTGTCGCCGGCGTCGCCCTTGCCGGACACGCGGAGCTGGTTGCCGGTGCTGACGCCGGGCGGGATGGTGACGGTGAGCTTCTCGGGCACGCGCACCCGGCCGGCGCCGGAGCACTTGCGGCAGGGGTCCTTGATGACCTTGCCCCGGCCGCGGCACTTGGGGCAGGTGCTCCGCACGCGCATAAAGGCGACCTGCTGCAGCACCTCGCCTTGGCCCCCGCAGGTGGCGCAGGTGGCCGGGGTGGTGCCCGGCTCGGCCCCGCTGCCGGCGCAGGCGTCGCAGGCCTGCTCGCGCGGCACCTCGATCTCGCGGCTCACGCCGTGGATCGCCTCGAGGAACTCGATCTGCACGCCCACCTGGAGATCGGAGCCCGAGCGGGGCCCGCCCCGCCCGCCGCCGCGCCGACCGCCGCCCATGCCGAACAGGTCGCCGAACAGGTCGCCGAACTGGCTGAAGATCTCGTCGGAGTTTTGAAAGCCCGGCCCCTGGCCTTGGCTTTTGAGGCCCGCATGGCCGAAGCGGTCGTAGGTGGCCTTCTTTTGCTCGTCGCTGAGCACCGAGTAGGCCTCGCTGGCCTCCTTGAACTTGGCCTCGGCGTCGGCGTCGTCGGGGTTGCGGTCCGGGTGGTACTGCATCGCGAGCTTGCGGTAGGCCTTTTTGATGCTCGCGTCGTCAGCGTCGCGGGTCAGGCCCAAAACTTCGTAGTAATCGCGGGGCTCGGCCATGAGAGGCGGGCTCCATGCCGCGGGGCCGCGGCGAATCGATCCGAGGAGGATCAGAGGGTTGGCTCACAGGCCAGGGGCAGGGCTCGACGGCCAACGCCGCCCCCCCCGTGAAGGGAGGGCGGCGGGCGGGAGGAGGCGGCGCGGGGCGCAGCCCGAGGGCTTAGGCCTCTTCGTACTCGGCGTCGATGACGTCATCGCCGCCCTTGTTGGGGCCCGCAGCGCCGCCAGCGGGCGCGGCGCCCTGCGACTGGTAGGCCGCCTGGGCGAGCTTGTGGCTGGCCTGGGTCAGCGAGTCGAAGGCGGACTTGAGGCGGGCCACGTCGTCGGTGTCCAGGGCCTCGCGGGCCGACTTGACCTCGGCCTCCAGCGAGGCGACCTCGGAGGCCGGGAGCTTCTCGCGGTTCTCGTTGA
This sequence comes from Deltaproteobacteria bacterium, assembly GCA_947462115.1. Lineage (GTDB taxonomy): Bacteria > Myxococcota_A > UBA796 > UBA796 > UBA2385 > JAEUKK01. The sequence goes on from CANHON010000124.1 coordinate 6,013, forward strand.
GGAGCTTCTCGGTCTGGTAGACGCTGTTGTCGAGGTTGTTGCGGGCCTCGATGACCTCGCGGCGGGCCTGGTCGGCGGCCTCGTTCTCGGCGGCCTCCTTCACCAGCTTCTCGACGTCGCCCTTCGACAGGCCGCTGGAGCTGGTGATGGTGATCTTCTGCTCCTTGCCGGTGGCCTTGTCCTTGGCCGAGACGTTGAGGATGCCGTTGGCGTCCAGGTCGAAGGTGACCTCGACCTGCGGCATGCCGCGCGGGGCCTGGGGGATGCCGTCGAGGCGGAAGTTACCGAGCAGGCGGTTGTCCTTCGCCATGGGGCGCTCGCCCTGGTAGACCTGCACATCGACCGCGGTCTGGTTGTCGGCGGCGGTGGAGAAGACCTCCGAGGCGCGGCAGGGGATGGTCTTGTTGCGGGGCACGAGCACGGTCATCACGCCGCCCAAGGTCTCGATGCCGAGCGACAGCGGGGTGACGTCGATGAGGAGCAGGTCCTTGACATCGCCCGAGAGCACGCCGCCCTGAACGGCCGCGCCGACGGCCACCACCTCATCGGGGTTGACCGAGCGGTTGGGCTCCTTGCCGAAGAGCTCCTTGACCTTGCGCTGCACCATCGGGATGCGGGTGGAGCCGCCGACCAGCAGGACCTCGTCGATGTTGGCGAAGGACTTGTTCTTGGCCTTGGCGTCGGCCAGCGCCTTGCGGCAGGGCTCGAGGGTCTTGTTGACCACCGGCTCGATCATCTGCTCGAAGCGGGCGCGGCTGAGGGTGGAGACGAAGTGCTTGGGGCCCGAGGCGTCCACCGAGAGGTAGGGCAGGTTGACCTCGGAGGAGAGCGAGCCAGAGAGCTCAATCTTGGCCTTCTCGGCCGCGTCCTTGAGGCGCTGGAGCACCATCCGGTCGCCGCGCACGTCGATGCCGGACTCCTTCTTGAAGTCGGCGATCATCCAGTCGATGAGCACCTGATCGACGTCGTCGCCGCCGAGGTGGGTGTCGCCGTTGGTGGAGAGCACCTCGACCACGCTGTCGGCCACCTCGAGGATCGACACGTCAAAGGTGCCGCCGCCGAAGTCGTAGACCGCGATGAACTCGTCCTTCTTCTTGTCGAGGCCGTAGGCGAGCGCCGCCGCGGTGGGCTCGTTGATGATGCGCTTGACGTCGAGGCCCGCGATCTTGCCGGCGTCTTTGGTGGCCTGGCGCTGGGCGTCGTTGAAGTAGGCGGGGACGGTGATGACCGCCTCGGTCACCGTGTCGTTGAGGTAGCGCTCGGCCTCGCGCTTGAGCTTCTGCAGCACGGCGGCGCTGATCTCGGGGGCCGAGTACTGCTTGTCGTCGATCTTGACGCGGGGGCTGCCGTCGGAGCCGCGGACCACCTCGTAAGAGACGTAGCCGAGCTCATCCTTGCACTCGTCGAAGCGGCGGCCCATGAACCGCTTGATCGAGGAGATCGTGCGGGTGGGGTTGGTGATGGCCTGGCGCTTGGCGACGGCGCCGACGAGGCGCTCCCCGTCCTTGGCGAAGCCGACGACCGAGGGGGTGGTGCGGCCGCCCTCTTCGTTCACGATCACCGTGGGCTTGTCGCCCTCCATGATGGCCACGACGGAGTTGGTGGTGCCGAGGTCGATGCCGATGATCTTGCCCATTTTTAGCTCCTAGGATGCCGGGTGCGGCGCCCAGAGGGCCGCTTGCCCCGAATGGTGAGGTGTGGACCGGCCACGGGGAGGCGCCTTGCGGCGAGCCTCGACCCCGGCAACAAGCGAACAATCGCGTGCTGGACGGAGGTCTCGGCGAGCAACCCCCAGGGCCGACCCTGAGCGCGCCGAAGCTAATCGCGAAGATCAGGCTGACAATCCCCCCGAGGGTCAGTGATGAAAAAAGCCCCCGACCGGCAGCCGACAAGAGTATCGGGCGAGCACTTCAGCACGTAGGACGACAATGACCTTCTGCACGCCGCTCTGGTCGAAATTCCCAAAGATTGATCGGCCGCGGGCGGCAAATTGAGCCGGGCCCGTTGACGGCCGCGGGGCCTGTGCCTAACGACACCCCGCTGCCAGGCGCCGGCCGACCCACCCGTGGGCGGACGCGCGATCCCGGCCAGTCGTCGCCGCTGTCACCGGCGGCCCGCGCTCGGCGCGAAGCGGGGTCGGCGATGCCCTCCGCTCCACCGTCCAGCCAGCTCGGCGACACCCTCCTCAACCCACGGGCGGCTGCCCCCTCGCAACCCCGCCCGATCCCCATCCGCCCCGCAGCCGCGGGGCATTGGAACGGAGTAGACCATGAAGTTCCGCCCCCTGCACGACCGCGTCCTCGTCAAGCGCGTCGAGCCCGAGACCACCACCACCAGCGGCCTCATCCTGCCCGACACCACCAAAGAGAAGCCCACCGAGGGCGAGGTGGTCGCGGTCGGCAACGGCAAGCGCCTCGACGACGGCACCGTGCGCGCCCTGTCGGTCAAGGCCGGCGACCGCGTGATCTTCGGCAAGTACACCGGCGATGAGGTCAAGCTCGACGGCGTCGAGCACATCATCCTCAGCGAGTCCGACCTGCTCGCGGTGGTCGAGCGCGCCTGAGCTTCGGCGCCCCCCGCCGGCCCCTCGCTCCCCTCCCTTCACCTGCGGCGCCCCCAAGCGGGCCCCCACCGGAGAATCGACCATGGCTGCCAAGGACATTCACTTCCGCGACACCGCCTCCGCCGAGATCTTGATCGGCGTGCAGACCCTCGCCGCCGCCGTCAAGGTGACGCTCGGGCCCAAGGGCCGCAACGTCGTCATCAACAAGAGCTTCGGCTCGCCCGCGATCACCAAGGACGGCGTGACCGTCGCCAAGGAGATCGAGCTCAAGAACAAGTTCCAGAACATCGGCGCGCAGATGGTCAAGGAGGTCGCCTCCAAGACCGCCGATGTGGCCGGCGACGGCACCACCACCGCCACCGTGCTCGCCGAGGCCGTCTACCGGCACGGCAGCAAGATGGTCGCCGCGGGCGCCAACCCCATGGACCTCAAGCTCGGCATCGACAAGGCCGTGCGCGTGGTCGTGGACGCCCTGCACGCCCTGAGCCGCCCCACCCGCGACGCCGCCGAGCTCGCCCGCGTCGGCACCCTCTCGGCCAACGGCGATGAGGAGATCGGCAAGCTGCTCGCCGAGGCCATGACCAAGATCGGCACCGACGGCGTCATCTCGGTCGAAGAGGCCAAGGGCTTCAAGACCGAGCTCGAGATCGTCGAGGGCATGCAGTTCGACCGCGGCTACCTCAGCCCCTACTTCGTCACCGACAATGACCGCATGGAGGCCATCCTCGAGGACGCCTACGTGCTCATCCACGAGAAGAAGCTCTCGTCCATGCAGGACCTGATGCCCCTCCTCGAGAAGGTGCACGAAGCCAAGAAGCCCCTGCTCATCGTCGCCGAAGACATCGACGGCGACGCCCTGGCCTTCCTGGTCGTCAACAAGCTCCGCGGCAACATGAACGTCTGCGCCGTGAAGGCCCCGGGCTTCGGCGACCGCCGCAAGGCCATGCTGGAGGACATCGCCGTCCTCACCGGCGCCAAGGCCCTCATGGAGGACCTGGCCATCAAGCTCGACACGCTGGAGCTCAGCGAGCTCGGCCGCGCCGGCCGCATCGTCGTGACCAAAGAGGCCACCACGATGGTGAAGGGCGGCGGGGAGCGCGACGCCGTGCGCGCCCGGGTCAAGCAGATCCGCGCCCAGATCAAGGAGACGACCTCCGACTACGACCGCGAGAAGCTCCAGGAGCGCCTCGCCAAGCTGGTCGGCGGCGTGGCCGTGATCCACGTCGGCGCCTCGACCGAGATCGAGATGAAGGAGAAGAAGGACCGCGTGGACGACGCCCTCAACGCGACCCGCGCGGCCGCCGACGAAGGCGTGGTGCCCGGTGGCGGCGTGGCCCTGATCCGCTGCCTCAGCAGCCTCGACAGCCTGCAGCTCAACGGTGACGAGGCCTTCGGCGTCCAGATCGTGCGCGACGCGATCCAGGAGCCCATCCGCGCCATCGCCGCCAACGCCGGCGTGGACGGCAGCCTCGTCGTCAACAAGGTCAAGCGGGGCGAGGGCAGCTACGGCTACAACGCCGCCACCGACACCTACGGCGATCTCAACGAGATGGGCGTCATCGACCCCACCAAGGTCGTCCGCACCGCCCTGCAGAACGCCGCGAGCGTGGCCGGCCTGCTGCTGACCACCGAGGCCGTCATCGTCAACAAGCCCGAGAAGGCCCCGGCCGGCGGCGGCGGCGGCGGCGGTGGAATGGGCGGCATGGGCGGCATGGGCGGCATGGACATGATGTGAGCCCCGCGGCCTGACCCCTCGGTCGGGCTGCGCCCCGCGCCCGCTCCGCTTCGGCGTGGCGGGCGCGCTGCTTTTTGGACCGCGGCCCCCGCGGCTCAGCCCTCGTCGCGCTCCGCCTTGGGCTTGCCCTTGGGCTTGGCCTTCGACTTCGACTTGGGCTCGCCGCGCACCGCCCGCCACACGAGCTGGATCACGAGCCCGCCCGCCGCCAGCACGCCGATCAGCCCGAGGTCTTGCGGGCGATCCATCGACCACGCCACCGCGAGGGCCCCCATGAGGGCCCCGATCACCGGCAGCGCCCGCTCGTACAGGCGCGGCACCAAGAACAGGCCGACGAGGCCGGCCGCCGGCGCCCACCAGAAGGGCACGGCCTTGTCGAAGATCAACGGGGTGACCGCATAGACCAAGCCGGTGATGAGTAGGCTGCCCACGAGGCGCACCGCGACCCGCTCGGCCACATGGCAGGCCAGGGCCCCGCCCGCCCCGAGGAGCAGGCCGAAGATCAGCGGCAGCGGATCGGCGAGCCCGCTCAAAAAGCGCTGCGCGAGGTACACGCCGGCCGCGAAGCCCGGCGCGATGATCGCCACCCGGTAGAAGCGCGAGCCCGCGAGCAGCAGCAGCAGGCCGAGCAGGCCGACGAGGCCGCGGGGCTCCAGCAGGGCCGGCGGGAGGGCGGCCCGGAGCCCCTCGAGGGCGGGCGGGAGCGCCGCCACGCTGGCCGAGAGGCCGAGGCCCACCAGCGCCGGCGGGAGGGGCAAGGCGGCGCTCCGCTGCCAGGGAAGACCGCGCCTATCGTCATTTTCGTCGTCGTGGATGCGGTTCATTCGGCTCCCCGCGGTGGTCGGCGCGCCAGCCCCCGGGGGTCCGCGGGGCGCGCGCGGCAGGTTAGCCCCCTCGGGCGAAGGCGGCGCGCCGTCCCGCCCGACCCACAGCGCAGAGGTGGTCTTGGCCTCCACGTCGATCCTCATCGCCATCTTTGGCAGCCTGTGCTGCCTCGTCTCTGCGCTCGCCATCCTCATCGGCGCCGTGGTGCTCCTCCGCAAAAAGGAGCCCGCAGCCGCCGCTCCGGCCACAGCCCCGCCGCCGCTGCCCGCGCCCATGGCCCCGCCGCCGCCCGCGCCCCTCGGCGCCGCCCCGCCGCCCG
>CANHON010000125.1 GCA_947462115.1 Deltaproteobacteria bacterium
AAGCACAACAAGAAGCGGTGGTTCTCCGACCTCGAAGAGGACGAAGACGAGAACAACCCCAACAAGAAGACCGGCGAGGCCAAGGGTGCCTAAGCTGCTCTCCGGCGCCCCCGTCGTGCAGACGCTGTCCCGCCTCGTCGCCTGGGACACCGTCAGCCACCGCCCGGTCACCGAGCTGGCCGGCTTTTTGGCCGAGCGGGCGGAGCGCGCGGGCATGCGCGTGGAGCGCTTCGAGACCAGCCCCGGCAAGGTCAACGTCGTGGCCACCGCCGGGCCGGCGAGCGAGGACGGCCTGCTGCTGTCGGGGCACATGGACGTCGTTCCCGTCGAGGGCCAAGCCTGGACCTCCGACCCCTTCACCCTCACGCGGCGCGAGGACCGGCTCATCGCCCGCGGCGCCTGCGACATGAAGGGCTTCATCGCCGCCGCGCTCGAGGCGATCGACCGGGTGCCCGTTCAGCGGCTGCGCCGCGAGCTCACCTTGGTCTGGACCCACGACGAAGAGATCGGCTGCCACGGCTCGCGCGCGCTGGTGGAGCAGCTCCGCCGCGAGCAGCCCGATCGCCGCTTGCCGCGGGCCGCGATCATCGGCGAGCCCACCGACTTCCGCATCTGCCGGCTGCACCCCGGGCACACCACCTTTGAGATCGACTGCCTCGGGCGGCCCGCGCACTCCAGCCGGCCGAGCCTCGGGCTCAACGCCATCCGCATCGCGGCGGATGTGATTGATATCATCGACGAGTTCTCACTGCACCTCGCGAGCCGCCCCGCGCACGCCGAGCTGCTGCCCACCCCCTTCACCGTGCTCAACGTCGGCCGCATCCACGGCGGCGCGGCGGTCAACATCGTGCCGGAGCGCTGCACGCTGACTGTGGGCATGCGCCCGCTGCCGGGCAGCACCGCGGGGCCGCTGCTCGCGGAGCTCGACGATCGACTGGCGCCCCTGCGCGCCAAAGCCCAGGCCCAAGGCGGAGATGTGCGGCTTCGGCTGCTGCAGAGCAGCGAGCCCCTCGACACGCCGGCGGCCTGCGGCCACATCCACCAGCTCCTGCCCTTCGCCAATGATCGGGCGGTGACGGGCGCGCCCTTCGCCACCGACGGCGGGAACCTCGCGCTGCTCGGCCTGGAGCCCGTGGTCTTCGGCCCCGGCAGCATCGACGTCGCCCATCGCCCCGACGAGCACCTGCGCGAGGCCGATCTGCTTCGGACCGTAGACTTCGTCGAGGGGCTCATCCACGCCCGCTGCTGCGCCGAGCAGGCCGCCGAGCGCTATCTTTAGACCTGCGCCCGCGCGCTGCCCCCACCGGAGGACCCCATGGCCCGACAGACCGACGGCTCCACCTTCTCCCGGCTCACCAGCCGCCTTGACCGGCGCGAGCTTCAGCGCCAGAGCCTGCCCGGGGGCGGCACCGTCTACCGGGGCGAGGTGGCGAGCCGGGCGCTCGACGCGCTGGGCGCCCGCGCCATGACCCTGGACCGCAGCATCATCGTCAGCGACGACTTTGACCCGAGCAAGCCGGAAGATCAGGCGCTGTTCGCCCACGAGCAGTACCACGCCGAGCACGGCGACGGCGGCGGCGGCGGCGGCGGCCAGAACTTCCGCGACGCCGAAGAGGTCGCGGCCCGGGCGGTCGAGCGCATGGTGCTGCACCGCGCGGCCGGCGACGGGGCCGAGGCGGGCGGCGGCGGCGGGCACAGCGGCGCGGGCGGCGCGGGCTCTGGCACCAACTCGGCCGACAGCGCCGGCGGTGGCACCGGCAGCGCCCCGCGGCAGACCGAGGAGGGCGCGCAAGATCCGCGCTTTCACCGCAAGCCAGACCCCTCCCGGGGCTACGAGGCGCTGCGGCAAGACGGCTACAGCCACTACGACATCGTCGACATGTTCGCCCAGCGCACCATGCGCGCCCAGGATGAAGCCGAGCAGGGCCACCGCTCGCGCTTCGGCGACGTAAAGGGCACCCTCTAAGGCCGGAGCCGAAGTGTCGAGCGTCTACAAGGAGCTGGCGGAGCGCCTCCGCCGCACCGATCTGCTGCTGCTGCGCGCGGTGCGCCGGCAGCGCGCCCGCCCCGCCATGCGCGCCAAGGGCCAGTTCTGGGGCTCGGTCATCACCGACGACGAGGTCGATGCGCTGCTCCAGGCGCACGGCGAGATTGACCTGCCGCCCGCTGTTCCCGACGGTCTGGAGATCGCGGTGCAGGCCAGCGCCCGCCTGCGCGACGACCCCAGCGGCCGCTTCGGTCGGCTGCGCGCGGCCTTCGACTTGGACGGCGACGACGCTGATCTCGTGCTGATGACCCTCGCGCCAGAGATCAGCGCCGGCTACGGGCGGATCTTCGCCTACCTCAACGACAACCTCAACCAGGCCTACCTCACCGTCGACCTCGCGACCCGCACGCTGCGCACCAAGCGCACCGAGCGCCTGGCCTTGCAGGCCCGCCTGATGAAGAACGCCCCGCTGATCAAAAACCGGATCCTCCTGCTCGATCCGGCCGAAGGGGCCGAGACCCACACCGCGCGCAAGGTCTACCCCTCGGCGCGGGTGGTGCAGTGGCTGCTCGAAGAGATCGAGCTGCCGCCGGGCATCGGCTTTCAGCCGCTGGACACGACGGGCAACTTGTTGATCCCGCACAAGACCAAGGAGCGGATCGCCGAGATCGTGCCGAGCCTCAACAAGGCCGTCACGGTCGCAGTGGTGGGCGGCACCTCGGGCAGCCGGGAGGGCGTGGCCATCGCCGTGGGCCAAGCCGCCGGGACGCCGCTGGTGCGCGTCGATCTGGAGCGCTGCAAGCAGTACCTGGAGCAGCCCTGGGATCTCATCCGCGAGCTGCGCATCAACAACGCGCTGCCCTACGTCGTCAACGTCATGAGCACCAACGAAGATCCCGCCATGCGCATCCAGATGATGCAGCTCGGCGGCGCCCTCGCCAGCTTGCCGAGCCCGGTGCTCATCGGCGGCACCGATCGGCGGGCCATCGAGGTGCTGTTGGGCAGCGAGCGGCCGAGCCTCACGGTGAAGGTGGCGCGCACCAACCTCGACGAGCGGATCGAGGCTTGGAACGAAGCTTTTGACTCCCGAGGTTGGAGCCACGCCCCGACCGTCGACCTCGCCGAGCGCTTCTACTCGGTGGGCGGCACGACCATCGACCGCATCCTGCAGCGCGCCGAGGCGGAGTGCGGCGGGCGCGAGCCCAACGTGGACGCCCTGTGGTCCGCCGCCCGCGAGTGCTCCAAGCCCGAATTCAAAGGCTTGGCCGAGCACATCATCCCCCGCTACGCCTGGGACGACCTCATCCTCACCGACAAGGTCAAGGGCCAGCTCCAGCACCTATCGGACTACCTCGCGCAGCAGGAGACGGTCTTCCACCGCTGGGGCGCGTCCAAGGTGCGCGCGCGCGGCTTCGGCATGAAGGCGCTGTTCTCCGGCGGCCCGGGCACCGGCAAGACGATGGCCGCCGAGGTCATCGCCCACACCCTCGGCCTCGATCTGTACCGGGTCGATCTGTCGAGCGTGGTCAGCCGGTGGGTCGGCGAGACGGAGAAGAACCTCAAAGAGATCTTCGACGCGGCGGAGGGCGGCACCGCCGTCATCCTCTTTGACGAGGCGGACGCTCTTTTCGGCTCCCGCGGCGACGTCAAGCAGGCCCAGGATCGCTTCGCCAACCAAGAGGTCAGCTTCTTGCTGCAGCGCCTCGAGGTCTTTGAGGGCTGCGCGATCTTGACCACGAACCTCCAAGAGAACATCGACGAGGCCTTCCTCCGGCGCTTTGGCGCGGTCATCGAGTTCCCGATGCCCACCGCCGTGCAGCGGCGGCACCTGTGGAGCAAGGCCATCCCCGCCGGCGCGCCGCGCTCCCCGGACCTCGACGTGGACCGCCTCGCCGATCAGTTCATCCTCGCGGGCGGCAACATCGTCAGCGCGGCGATCAACGCCTGCATCCTCGCCTCGACCAAAGGCGAGGCGGTGGGCATGAAGCACGCCGTCGAGGCCATCGGCCGCGAGATGGTGAAGATGGGCAAGCAGGTCAGCCGGGTGCACTTCGGCGAGTTCTACGAGCACGTGCGCGACCTATAAACAAGGCCCCAAAACAGCGTACACAACGCCATCTTGGGGCCGCTTGGTCGGCTGCGCTGCGGACCGGGCCGCCCGGCGCACCTTGCCGCGGGTTCCCGGCGCTACTTGCCGCGGGTGCCCTCGAGGCCCTCGATCGTGCCGTCGGCGTTGATGAGGCCGATCCAGCCCGACAGGCCGTAGAGCTGCCCGGTGCTCACCTGGGCGAGGCTGTTGCCGGGGTTGCCCACCGTGGCGCACTCGGCGTAGGCCAGCAGGCCCAGCGAGGGGTCGAAGCGGGCCTGGGTATTGGAGCTCATCTGGTAGGCGCCCACGGCGGTGCCGAGCTGCGAGCTCACGTTGCCTTTGCCGCTGCCCACGATGAAGATGGTCTCGCCGACCTTTCCGTCCACCTTGAGCTGGTGGGCCACGCCGCCGGCGGTGCCGACCATCGTGTGCAGCTCGTAGTACAGCGGCAGGCCGTTGGCCTTCCAGGGCTTCGCGCCTTCGCCGTCCTTGGGCATCGACATCGACAGCGGCGCCATGGTGCGGCGCAGGACCTGGCGGAGCTGCTCGACCATGTCGGTCTGGCGGTTGAGGCCCTTGTCGATGCCCTCCAGATCGATGGTGCGGATCGATCCGTCGGGCTTGATCTCCATGTCGATCCGCGCCGTCTTCATGACCGCGGTGTAGTTGGCGAAGACCTCGTTGAGGCGCGGCTGGTCGTCGCCGTCTCCCCGGCCCTCGATGGCGAAGCTGTCGATGGCGCAGCTGACCTTCCAGGCCTTGCCCATCGGCGCGCCGGTGCAGGACATGTCGAGGGCCACGCCCGTCTGAAGGGCCCGCCCGTCCATGTTCCGCTCCGCGAGGTAGCGGAAGCCGCGCGGGGTCGAGATCAACATCTCGGCGTGGTAGCGCACGGGCTGGGGCTTGTTCCAGTCCACGGTGAGCGGTGCGGCCTGGGCGGGCGCGGCGGCGAGCGCCAACAACATGAACATCGACGACATGGGGCTCCCCCGGGGCAAGGTGAGGCGCGCCCGCCTGGAGGGCTCGCCCCAAGCCCATAACCCACAGGCGCGCGGTCCCCGCCGGCGCCCCCAAAAACAGGTCGGGGCCCCCGCGGGGACCCCGACGCGCCGGAGGGCGGCTCAGAAGGTGAGGCCGATGCCCAGGTTCAGCCCGAGGACCGGCTCGACCCGGTTCTCCTTGGTGTAGGGGTTGCGGGCGTCGCCGCTCAGGCCGAACTCTTTGCGGAACTCGCTGTCGCTGAGCGAACCCCACTCCGCATAGTCCATCTGCAAGCTGCGCTTCCGGGCGATCGCCACACCGCCGCGCAGGTCGAGGTCGATCATCGGGCGCACCCGGCCGCTGGCCTCCGGCCACGGGGGCTGGATGGCCCAGCCGAAGTGGCCGGTGGTCTGAATGCTGTGGGGCACGTTGACCCAGCCGACCTGGGCGGCGAAGCGCGGGCCGAAGCCGATGCCGGCGTTGGGGCCCAGCACGATGCCCGGGCCAAAGTACAGGTGCCGGTTGATGCGCCGGTTCATGTAGATGTGCTCGACGTCGCAGCGGCCGTCTTCGCAGTCTTCGAGGCTGACAATGGCGGTGTCGGTGGGCTCCAGGTTGCCGGGCTCCCAGCGCTTGTCGTACTCGCCCGGGGTCTGGAAGTAGTCGGCGAACTGGTTGCCGCCGGCGTTCAAGCCGAACTCTGCGCCAAAGTTGACCATCAGCCGGTTGTAGTGGATGCGCATCTCAAAGTCGAAGGGCACCACCGCCGACCCGAGGCCGGCGTCGAGGCGACCGGGATCGACGATGTCCCGGGGGGTTGGCTCGTTGATCTCCTTGTCGATCTTCGGCGAGCCCCAGTTGTAGAGCAGACCGCTGCTGAACAAGAAGGCGAAGTGCACCGGGAAGGTGTCGGGGTCGCCCACCTTCTCCAGCCGGGCCGCCTCTTTGTTGTAGATCCAGATCCAGGTGAGGTTGGGGTTGCCGTTCTCGGGCACCGCCACGTACACCGCGGCCTTTGGGTGCAATTTCTGATAGATGGCGAGGTAGTTGAGGATGTCGCCGTCGAGCTTGGGGTAACAGGCGCCCTTGCTGAGCAGCAGCTGGTCGATGAAGTCGGTGCCGAGCTTCTTGCGGGCCATGTCGCGCAGGCCGAAGTTCTTCTCCTCGAGCTTGAGGACGTCGAGGCGCTCCGACATGCCGTGCCCGCTGTCCTTGCGGCGCAGGTAGACGTCGGTGCGGCCGAGGAAGACGTCGAGCTGGGCGTCGGCGTCGACCTCCACCGCGATGCCGTTCATCAGGACCTCGTAGTCCTTGTTGAAGGTCTCGGCGTCGAAGTAGCCCTCTTGATCAAAGTCGATCTTGAAGCTGGGGAAGTTGCCCTGCTGGAGCTGGTTGAGGTAGCCGCCGATGCTCCCGGTGAGGTCGGGGTCGGTGAGCTTGCTCATCAAGGCCGGCTCTTGGTAGGCCAGCAGCGCCGCGAGGTACCAGGCGTAGTTGACCGAGATGCCGCCGACGATCTCGAAGTTGGGCGCCGCGTTGTTGTTGGAGTTCTCGGCGGCCCGCCCGATCTGGGCGTAGAGCAAGAACAGCGGCTCGCGCAGGTTCACGCGGTCCACGAACCACATCTTCTCGCTGAGCTGGCGCAGCTCGCGGGCCTTGATGTCCCAATCGGTGGGCCGCATGCCGTTCCAGGGGATGCCCGCCACGCCCTCGACCACCGACATGATCTCCGGGATCACGGTGTCGGGCACCACGGCCTGCTGCAGGGCCGGAACCACGGTGCGATCCGGCAGCTTGCGGCCGTTTTGGTAGAGGTCCACCTCGGGGAAGAACATCGCCTCGGAGCGATCCGTCCGGCTGCGCACCTCGCGGTGAACGGCCTCGCTCGTGTAGTCGGTGCTCGTCTCTTTGGGACGCACGACGATGACGCGCGCCACCAGCTCCTTGCGCTTCTTCTCGGCCTCGGCCTCCGCCTTCTTCTGCTCTTCGGACTTCTCCTCGGCAGACTTCTCCTCCTTCTTCTTGTCGAGGACATCGACCAGCTCGTTGGGATCGTCGAGGGGCGCGGCCAGGGCCGGCGCGCCCACGAGGCTGAGCATGACGGCAAACCAGCGCAGGATCTGCCACGGCTTGAGGGACATCAGGACTCCGAGGAGGGGCGGCGCGGGGCCGCCGGGCAAGATTGGGGAGCGGGGTGGGGCCGGGCCGCTCAGCGACAGTTGGCCGTAGAGCCGATCATCTCGCAGGTCACGCTCTGACCGCCGCGGACCGGGCCGTACTTGCCCGGGACCCCGCCCTTGAAAAAGAGCTGGCAGTCTTCGTTGGGCACGCCGGAGAAGCTCGCCGTGCCGCCGCGGAAGGAGGCGCGGTCCCGCTTGCTGGAGCAGACCAGCTCGACGGAGGAGTTGGCGTCCGGCGGTGTGATCCGCACGGTCAGCCCGCCTCCCCCACTTTTGGGCGCAGGCGAGGGCGCCGGGGTCCCGCCGCCGCCGCCGCCGCCACCGCTCGCCTTGGGTCGGCCGCCGCCCCCGCCGCTCGGCTTGGGCCGGGGCGCGGGCTCGGGGTCCGGCTCGGGCTCGGGCTCGGGCTCGGCGCGGACGGGGGCGGGCGCAGGCGCAGGCGTGGTCGAGGCGATGGGCTTGGGCTCGGACTTGAGCACGTCCTTGAGGAACAGGGCGCCCACCGCCGCCACGCAGACCAGCAGCATCACCGCCGTCAAAATGGCGTACACGCGCTGCGATTCGGTGCGCCCAGTGTCATCGGCCGCCGGTGGGGGCTGGGCGCCGCCGCCGACCTGGAAGGGCGACATCGGCCCGCCCGCGCCGCCCGAGGCCCCGCCGTAGCCGACCACCGGGCCCTGGATCATGCCGGGGCCAAAGCCGCCTTGGGGCGCGGCGGGCATGGGCTGACCTGGCGCCCGCATGCCCGGCGGGGGCATCGGCGGCCCGCCCATCGAGGGCATCGGCGGCGGCGGCATTCCGGGCATCGCCGGCGGCGGCCCTCCGCCCATCGGCGGCGGCGCGAAGCCCCCCACCGGCGGCGGGGTGAAGCCCGCCGGGCCGCTGGGGCCGGCGTTGGCGCGCTCGGCCTTGGGCGCCGGGATGGCGAAGAACTGCGTGGCCGTGCCGTCTCCCTTGGCCTCGACCTCGTCGTCATCGTGGTTCAGCGGCACCATCTCGAGCAGTCCGCCGCCAGCCGGGGGCCGCGGGGCCTCCGGGCGGGGCGCGCGGATCGGGCCGCCCGCGGGCATCCCAGGGGGCTGAAAGTGGTTGGCGCGGGTGGCAGCCCCGCCCACCGGGGGCCGCGGGGGCCCCCCTCGGTTGTTGGACATGCTGGCACCTCCGAGGCCATCGCCGTCCATGGGCTCAGGCTCGACGGGAGAGGGGGCGGGCGGACGGCTCGACGCTGGGGGTCGCGGCGGGGGCGGCGGCGGGCCCGGCTGGGGCACGCGGGGGGACGGTGCGCGGGGGCCAGCAGCGGGCGGCGGCATCGGCGCCATCGGCGCCATCGGGGGCATCGGCGCCATCGGGGGCATCGACCCGAAACCTCCGCCCATCGGCGGGGGGGGCGGCGCGCGACCGGCAGAGGGCGGCCCCATCGGCGCCGCGAGACCGGGGGGCGCGGCGGCCATCGGCGGCGGACCGGCGGGGGCGGGCACCCGGCCCCCGCGGGCCGGCGGACCGACCACCGGGCCAGTTCGGGCCTGTGGCACGTCATCTTCGAGGCCAGCGGCCGCGGAGTCCCGGGCCATGGACTGGCGCAGGCGCTCCTCGATGCTGAGCCGCTGGCGGGCCGGCGTGCGCCCCTGCAGGGCCACCGAGCCCAGGGTCGGCGCCTCGCCGATGTCGTCGATGGTGCCGAAGTAGAATTCGCAGAACTCGCGGAGATCGGCGCCTGGCTCGCGGAACAGGCCGCGCCGCAGGTCGAGCATCATCTCCTGGCCGGACTTGTAGCGGTCTTGGGGCCGGGCCCGCAGCGCGCGGGTGATCGCCGAGCCCACGCCGGGCAGGCGCTGCTCGAGCTCGGCGCAGCGGGCGCCGGTGTCACCCCGCTCGATGCTCTGAATGACGGCCCGCAGGGGATCTTTGGCGTCGCGCGGGATCTGGTACAGCGCCTCGCGCATCAGCAGCTCGAACAGGATCAGCCCGAGGCTGAACACGTCGGCGGAGTGATCCACCCGATCGCCGCGCGCCTGCTCGGGGGCCATGTAGAGCAGCGTGCCCTTGACCCGGTCCTCGGTCTCGCGGCGGAAGTCGGCGTTGTCGACCTTGGCGAGGCCCCAGTCGAGCAGCTTCACCTCGCCTTGGGGCGTCAGCATGATGTTGGCGGGCTTGAGGTCCCGGTGCACCAGCTGCAGGGGCTCGCCGTTGTCGCCCGGCATCGTGTAGGCCTGAAACAGCGCGTCGGCGATCTCGCAGCCGATCTCCACCGCGGCCTCGGTGAACACCTGCTCGCGCTTCTTGGCGAGCTCGTCCATCACCGAGCGCAGGGTGGCGCCGTGGATGTACTCCATCACGACGGCGTGCTCGTCCTCGAGGTAGTCGAAGACCCGCACGATGCACCGGTGCTTGACCTGATCGAGCAGCGCAAACTCTTGGATCAAGGCCTGCACCGACTCGGCGTCGGCGGTGTTCTTGAGCTTTTTGACGGCCACGAGGCGACGACGCGCCGGCTGGCGCAGGCGGCCCGGCACCTCGCCCACGCAGAGGTACACGGCGCCAAAAGCCCCGGCTCCCAGCTCCTTCACCACCTCATAATGACCGATCAACCGTGCCAACCGCCCTGCCTCCGCGATCTGGCCGCCCAGACCTATCCCCAGGATGCCCAGGGGCCCCACCGCCCCGGGCCGCGCGCCGCCCGCACGGACACACGGAAGGCCCCACGGGCCCCCTCAACCCCCAGAGCTTACGCGAGGCCCCGCGGGCCGGCAAGGGCCATCCGCACCCCAACCGGAGCCTTCGGGCAGACTATCCAGCTGAAGGCGGCGGGCCCGGCGCCTGGGCGGCGGGCGGGGGCGCGGCGGCCCGCTTGACCCGGGTCGGCACCAAGCGGGTCAGGGCCCGCCGCACGTTGAAGACCGCGGCGCCGAGGTAAGACAAGGCCACCAGCACCCCGAGCATGGGCATCATCAGCCCCAAGGTCTCCCGGAAGTCGCTGCGGGTGTGCCAGTTGTCCTCGCCCCGCACCGCCGGCGGGCCGTCGAGCCAGCCGCTGGGGGTGAACCACACCCGGGCGTTGGTCTTGACGAAGCCTTGGAGCTCCATTTTCATCGAGAACCGCCGCCGCAGGTAGAAAGGATCGACCCGGTAGCGCGCCTCGAACCAGCGGTAGCGGACCTGGGCGGCGTCCTTGAAAGTCTTGCCGAGGCCGGCCTGGTTCCGGGCCACGCTGGTAGTGCCGCCGCCAAAGCTGGCGATGTAGGCCAGGCTCACGTTGTCGATGCCGTCCCGCTCCAGATCCCCGTCGATCTGACGCCCGGCGCGGCCGCCGGCGCAGAGCTGGTCGGGCTCGATGGTGGCCAAGCGCAGGTCTGGCAGCTTGAAATTCCCGTCGATCTTGCGGCCGAGGCCGACCGTGTGCACCACCGGGCGCTGGGCCAGGGGCGTCTCTTTGCCCTCCCGCACGTTCTGAAGGTGCCGGAGCAGGGCCGAGAGGCGGGGCGCGTTGTCGCCGCAGAGGTCCTTGCGCTCCATGTTGTTGAAGCCGTCGGTGAGCACCACGATGTTGGGGCTCAGGCCCGACTGGAAGGCCTCGGCCACCGGCGCGTGGTTGGGATCGCGCTCATCGCGCAGCAGGGCGCCGCTCACGTAGGCGACGCCCTCATAGAGGTGCGTGTAGCCGTTGAGCACGTTGAGCTCCTTGACCGCCGCCTTGTAGCTCTTCTTGTCGCGCAGCAGCCGATACTCGCCGCCCACGGCCCGCGGCTTGCCCTCGGTGAACTGCAGCAACAGGACGGCGTTGCGGCCGCCCTCCGGGAAAAAGGCGTCCACAACGTCGCTCTGGCGGAGGGCCTCCCGCACGGTGTCCATGCGGCT
The DNA here is from genome assembly GCA_947462115.1 of Deltaproteobacteria bacterium. GTDB lineage: Bacteria > Myxococcota_A > UBA796 > UBA796 > UBA2385 > JAEUKK01. The sequence goes on from CANHON010000125.1 coordinate 11,093, forward strand.
GCGGCCGTCGCGGTCCACCTCCGACATCGAGCCCGAGCCGTCGATGAGCAAAATATAGAGCTGGCCGCTGTCTTGGCTCGGGTCGTGCGGGACGAGCTCGACGTTGCCCGGCGGCACCTGCGAGCCGTTGTGCAGCACCCGCAAGAAGCTCTTGTGCGGGGGCAGCTCGTAGACGTTGGTCTGGCTCTCCTTCACCTGGTAGCCGACCCGCACCTCGCCGCTGGCCCGGTCGATGCTCGGCAGGCAGAGGTGCCACAGATCTTCGGGGATGCCGGCGTTGACGCAGTCATCGGGCGTGCGGAAGATGGCGAGCGAGATC
>CANHON010000126.1 GCA_947462115.1 Deltaproteobacteria bacterium
CGCGACCGGCGCTGCCCGTCGCCCGCCCCAGGGTAGCCCAAAGCGGCCCGCTCCGCCCCCCTCGCCCGGCGCGCGCGCCGCCTTCGCGCGGCCGTCGTTGAGCCGGCCCTCACCAGGCTTCGAGGAACTGGTCGATCTCTTCGCGCTCCAGGAGGCCGAGCGAGAGCTGCACGCACTGGTTGCAGATGTCCACGCCATTGTACCGAAACAGCCCGGCCGACTCGAAGTGGCTGCGGCCGCAGAGCGCGCAGGTGGCCTCGTCGGGGGCGGTCAGCGAGGCGCGGTGCTGGGTGATGTGAACGACGCAGCGGTCGCAGATCACGGCGTCGCCGCCGGCGATCATGTGGGTGACGTCCTCGTGCTTGCGGCCGCAGGTGCGGCAGGCCGTCTGCTCCAGCGAGTCGACCTTGCGGGGCTCGCGCCGGCTCGGCGCCGGAGAGACCGCTTGAAGCAGGCGATCCACCAGGGGCGTGGCTTGGCGGGCCTTGGCGCGCTCCAACAAGGCCTGGCTGGCCTCGGCGTCGCCGTAGAGGGCGAGGCCCACCGAGGCGGCGACGGCCATCTCGGCGTCGGCGGTGCTCGCCCATTTTTTCAACAAGGTGCGCCCCGCGCCGGAGCGACGCAGCGCGATCGACAGCAGCAGCAGGGCCTGGTAGCTGCGGGCCCGCTCGCGCTCATTGCTGAGGTTGCGCCGGTGCTGCTGCACGTCATGGGCCGCCGGGTGCCGCTCGACCGCCGCACGCTTGAGATCGGCCTCTTCGAGCTTGAGGCCGTCCACGAGGTACTGCTCGGGCACCGCCGTCGCCGCCGCCACCGCCACCCCGCCGAGGCCCGGCCCGTAGAAGCGCCCCGGCTCCCGCAGGCGCTGGCTGGCCCCGTCCGCCACCGCGCTGGTCGCGAGGCCGCAGGCCGCCTCCCACAGCTCAAAGCGCAGCGCCTCGGACTGGGTGTGGTCGATGGCCCCGAGGATGGCGCCGGTCTGCGAGGGGCCGATGCTCCGCAGCTCGTCGAGCACCGTGCGGACCCGCTTGCGGGTGGTCTGGCGGGCCTGACCGCCGCCGGGGGCCAGCTTGTCGTAATTGGCGACCTCGGCGTGCAAGGCGGAGATCAACCAGCGGGGATCGCCGCCCTGGCGCCGGGCCCGCACCATCTCGACGTAGGAGGGCATGTGGTCGGGCGCGTCGCGCAGGGCCTCGCGGAACACCTTCATGGCCTCGGCGGGCGAGCCCTCTTCGAGGAGGGTGCAGCCGAGGGCGTAGCGGGCCTCGACGTTGTCGGGGTCGGCCATCAGCGCTTGGTGGCAGGCCTCCCGGGCGCGGGAGTGCTCGCCGAGCTGGAACCAAGCCATGGCCATGCGCGCCAAAACAGCGGCGTCATCGGGCTTGTCGCGCAGGAACTGCCGAAAGTGCTGGATGGCGTTCTTGTACTTGCCGAGCTCGTAGGCGACGAGGCCGAGGTGGTAGGTCGCCGTGTGCTTGTAGCGCTCGTGGTCGCGGAGGCGGGTGAAGAACTTCTCGGCCTCGCGGTAGCGGGCGGTGAGCATGCAGCTCACGCCGAGATCTTTGAGCAGCAGGGTGCTCTGCTCGGTGCCCGGGTCCCGCTTGAGGGCCTGGACGAGGTGGTACTGGGCCCGCTCCACCAGGCGCCGGGGGTGCCCTTGTTGGCGGGCGAGCAGCATCAAGGCCCGGCCGAGCTCGAGGTGGGCCTCCCAGAGCTCCGGCGAGATGCGGCAGGCCATCTCGAGCTGCTTGACGGCGTTCCCGTGCTCGTGGTTGAGCTGCTCCAGCTTGCCGAGGGCGAGCCGAAGGTCGGCCCGCTCGGCGTCGATGCCCATGGCCTGGTCGAGGTAGCGGTGCGCGCCCATGCCGCGGTCCATGCCGATGAGGCACAGGCCGGCGGTGACGAGGCCCTCGACGTTGGAAGGGTCGTCGCTGAGGGCTTTTCGGGTCATCGCCAGGGCTTGGCTGCAGTCCCGCTCGCCGCCCCCGTGGTACAGGCCGCGCGACAAGATCGCCCGCGCGAGCTCCAGCAGGAGGGCCGGATCGTCAGGCGCCCGCTCGACGCGCTCTTCGAGCCGCGAGATGGTCCAATCCAGCTTCTGGTGCGGGAAGAGGCTCTGGGTCGTTCGACTCATCAAGCGCTCGGGAGCGTGGGGGGTGCGGGCAGGCGGTTGCAGGGCAGGACAACAGGCCCGCGGGGCCCAGCGCAGACCGGCCGCCGAGTGTAACGTTTACACCGCGCAGCGGGTCGGCCAGCCCGCGCCCCTGGAGCCGCCCATGACCGACGCACAGAGCCCCGAGGCAGCCGCCCGCAACGCCCAAGGGGAGGAGGTCAAGCGCCGCCGCCGGGCCCTGGGCTGGAGCCGCGGAGACCTCGCCGCCCGGGCCGCCCTCGATCCCCGCATCATCCAGCTCGTGGAGCTCGGCGAGTGGACCGAAGGGGAGGCCATCGGTCGGGTGCGCGCGGTGCTCATCCGCGCCGAAGGTGGTGATCTGGACGTGCAATTGCCCCCGGTCGAGGCGCCGACCGCCCCCGGCTCCTGAGCCGCCGCCCGCCCGCTGTGGCCAGGGCCAGAACGGTCCGCGTGTAAAGCTCCTGTCAGGCCGCGGTCGATCCGCGCCGCCCGAGGCATGAAGGGGGAGAAACCTGCCCCTGGAGCCCCGCATGCGCGCCGACGCCCTCCTTCGCACTGTCTCCCTGCTCCTGCCCCTGAGCTTGCTCGCCGCCTGCGCCTCCGGCTCGGCCGAAGTGAAGGACGGCAACACCGAAGCCGACGCCGATGCCGACGCGGACGCCGACGCGGATGCCGACGCCGACACCGACACCGACTCGGGAGACCCGGGAGACTCTGGCAGCACCGACGGCGCAGACGGGACCGACCCCGACGACCTCGACGGCGACGGCGCCAAGGCCTCCGAGGGCGACTGCGACGACGAAGACCCCTCGGTCTTCCCCGGCGCGCCCGAGGCGCAGGACCTCGCCGACAACGACTGTGACGGCCTCGTAGACGAGGACTTTATCGAGCCTGGCGCCATTGTCGTCGCCGAGCTGATGGTGAACCCCGCCCTGGCCGCCGACACCGAAGGCGAGTGGTTCGAGCTCGGCAACACCACCGACTTCGACATCAACCTCGTCGGCTGGGTGATCGTGGCCGACGACGGCAACACCTTCACCATCGGCGAGGCGCTGCTCGTGCCCGCGGGCGGCGCGGTGGCCCTGGCGCCCTCCGCCGACACCAGCGTCAACGGCGGCGTCCCCGTGGACTATGTCTACAACCGCCTGGACTTCTCCTTGGCCGACGAGAGCGACTCGCTCTACGTGTACCTCGACGGCCGGCCCATCGGCGGCATGAGCTACAGCGCCGGCTGGCCGGTGGCCGAGGGCGCGGCCATGCAGCTCGACCCCGACCGCCAGCTCGGCCTCGACGCCAGCGTGGCCGACAACTGGTGCGTGGCGGTCAGCGCCTTTGGGGCGGGCGACCTCGGCACCCCCGCCGCCGACAACGACCTCTGCCCGAACATCGACCACGACGGCGACGGCGTGCTGATCTCCGAGGGCGACTGCGACGATCGGGACGCCTCCATCTTCCCGGACGCGGTCGAGGCCTGGGACGGCATCGACAACGACTGTGACGGCATCCTCGACAATCTCACCACCGAAGCGGCGCTGGGTCACCTCGACGGCGTCGAGTCCGACTGGCTGGGCTACCAGAGCTCCTTGTCGGCGACCGACAGCAACGGCGACGGCGTGATGGACCTCGTCGTGGGCGGCACCTTCGTCAACAGCACCAGCAGCGGCGGCATCTTCGTGGTGGACGGCACCACCGCCGACACCTGGGCCGGCCCGGCCTCGGACTACGCCACCGTCGATATCGATGGGGGCGGCGGCTACGGCTACTGGGGCACCACCGCCGCCGCGCAGGGCGACCACGACGGCGACGGCGCCACCGACCTGCTCGTGGCCGGCACCGACGCCTACCGCTACTCCGGCACCGCCGCGATGACCCTGTGGCTGAACGCCGACGTCGCCAGCGGCACCAGCGCCGACGCCAGCTACCGCTTCACCGGCGCCGCGGGCATCAACGGCAACGCCAAGGTGCAGGGCACCCTCGACCTCAACGGGGATGGCTCCACCGAGGCCATCTTCGGCGACTTCTACCCCAACGACAGCCGCTACCGCCGGGGCTACGTCTCGATCTACTCGATGTCGGGCCTCGAGACGGGCAACTACGACCTCTACAGCGACTACGACGCCTTGCTCAACGGCGACAACAGCAGCGACGGCCTCGGCTGGTCGATGGCCGGGGCGGACGTGGACGGCGACGGCTACGCCGAGCTGCTCCTCGGCGCCCCCTACGCCGACGAGGGCGCCAACAACGGCGGCTGCGTCTACATGGTGCCGGGCGCGGCCGAGGCCGTGGCCTCGGGCGACGTGGGCGACGTGGCCAGCCTCACGGTCTGCGGCGAGGTGGCCGACGGTCGCCTCGGCTGGAACGCCGAGCCCCAGCTCGCCGACTTTGACGATGACGGCGCCCTGGACCTCGCGGTCAGCGCCGCCAACGCCGGCGCGGTCTACGTCTACTTTGACCTGCCGAGCCGCAGCGGCGCGCTGCTCAGCTCCGAGGCCGACCTCGCGATCACCAGCGACAACGCGAGCCAGAACCTCGGCTTTGCGATGGGTGCCGGCGATATGGACGGCGACGGCGCGGCCGATCTCGTGGTCGGCGAGCCCGACGCCACGACCTACAACACCAGCGTCTCCAACGACGGCAACGTCTACATGTGGAGCGGCGCGTCCATGCGCGGCCTCGGCGCCGAAGCGGGGCTCAGCAGCGCCGCCCTGCAGATCCGCGGCAACACCCGCGACGGCTTCGGCCAGAGCCTCGTGGTCGCCGACTGGACCAACGACGGGCGCGCGGATCTGGTGGTGAGCGCCCCCTTGTGGGAGACCGACCAGGGCCAGGTCTTCCTGTTCGTCTCGCCCTGAGCCCCGGCCCGGCCGGCGCGGCGCCCCCGTGGCTCTGCCCGGCCGCCTCCGTTAGCGTCGCGCGCACGGGGGCCACGATGCGGTCGATGTTCAGCCACACGCCAGGGTGCCGGGTCGGCCGCAGCCCCGCCACGGGACCGCGCGCCGCCGCCCTCGCTGCCCTCGCTTTTCTGGCGCCAGGCTGCAGCGGCGCCCGCCCGAGCCCGCCCGAGCCCCCGGCCTTCGTGCGCGGGGGCATCCTGGTGCCCGAGGGCAGCGCCGAAGGTCGGGCGATCAGCGCCGGGCGGGTGTTCTCGCCGCTGGCCCACAGCCCCGGGGCGGCCCTGTCTTGGAGCGGGCCCGGCGGCAGCGGCTCGGCCATCGCCCCCCAAGAGCTCGACTGCGGCGCCTTTTTCTCCGTAGACCTCGGCGACATCTCCGCGGCGGTGGCCCGCGGCGCGGCGGCCCCCGACACCGCCCTCGCCTTCTCGCCGGACGGGGAGCGCCTCGCGGTCGGCACCGTGCAGGGCGAGCTGCGGGTGCTGGACGCCTGGACCGGCGCCGAGCTGTCCCGCCGCAGCCTCGCCGAGACCTTGGTGAAGGCCGTGCGCTGGTCGGCCGACGGCAGTACGGTGTATTCCATAGAGCAGTCGCCCGAGGCTTGGCTGCGGGCCCTGCGCCCGGCCGACCTCACGGACCAGTGGCAACTGCGCTTGGCCGACCAGGTCGGCGCGAGCGCCCCGCCCGCCGGGGAGGACATCTTCGGCGTCTACAGCCTACCCACCGCCTACGGCCTGCACGTCGCCGCCGACGGGAGCCTGCTGCTGGCGGCCGCCCACGGCTGGAGCGAAGGCGGCGCCCGCCTCAACCGCAGCCAGGTGCTCCGGGTGAGCCCCGAAGGCCAGCTCGTCGATCGTTGGCCGCCAGAGCCCATCTCCGCCACCCTGCTCAACCCCGCGGTGGACCCGAGCGGCGCCGCCTTGCTCGTGGTGGCCAGCCGCTCGGCCGACGGACCGCCCCCCGCGGCCCCGCCCTTGCCGAGCGTGCTGCGCCTCGACGCCGCGCCCTTGGCCCTGCGGTCCGCCATCGAGGCCCCCGCCTTAGGCCCGTGGTTCAAGCAGAGCGACGTGTGGCAGGCCATTGACATCGACCTCGCCCAAGACCGCCTCGCCGTGGGCTACGCCGACGGGCGGGTGCACCTGCGCGACGGCTCCGGCGCGATGGTGGCCGAGCTGAGCCCCGGGGCGCCGGTGCTCGCCGGGGCCGTGCCCATCGCCGCCAGCGTGGGCGCCCTCGAGCTGGTGCCAGGGCAGCTCATCTTCACCACCAGCTACACCCAGATCCCCTTCGGGGCCAGCGCGCCCGAGCTGCGCCCCACGGCGGTGCACGAGGCTGAGAACACCCTCTGGTCGGTCCACCTCGACGGGGCCCCGGGCTGGCGCTGGCAAGGCGGTCACCGGCTGGAGGCCCTGGCCGCCCACCCCACCGCCCCGCTGCTCGCTGTGGCCGCCGGGGAGCGCACCGTCGACGCCCGCCGCGACCTCTATGGCGTGCTGGTCTTTAATCTCAGCGATCCCAACCAGCACAAGCTGCTGCAGCGCTGCCCCACCGAGGGCCCGGTCACCTTCGCGCCGGCCTGGGCGCCGGACGGCCGCCTCGCCTTCGTCGAGCACCCCTGGCGCTCCGCCGAGGGGGAGGTGGGCGGCGCCTACCGGCTGTGGGTGACCCGCTGAAGCGGCGGCTCGGAGCGGCGCTCCTCACGGCGGGCTGCGCGGCGCCGCCCGAGCCCCCGGCCGCCCGCTGGACCCCCGAGGGCCTGGAGCTGCAGAGCGCCGCGCCCATCGCCGCGGTCGCGCTGACCGACCCGGCGGGCCGCCCCCACAGCCGCCGGCGGCTGCCCGCGCCCCTGCGCGCGCTGACCCTGCCGCTGCCGGCCGCGCCCGCCGGGGCCTGGTCCGCCGCGGTGCAGACCACCCACGGTGAACACCGTATGGTCTTCACCGTACCCGTCGATCCCCCGGCCCTGAGCTTGAGCCTGCAGGCGCCAGCGGGTCAGCCGGCCCGCGAGGTCAGCGACCAGAGCACGCTTCAGGTGGCCCTGCTCGACGGCGCCCCGGTGCCGGTCGCCCTGCAGCTCCGCCCCCACCGCGACGGCCCGCTGGAGCTGCGGCGGGACGGCGCCCCGCTGCTCTCCACCCTGGGCCGGGCGGGCGAGCCCCAGCGCGTCGAGTGGCTGCTGCAGGACGACGACCAGATCGACGTGCAGAGCGGCGATCAGGCGCTGCGCTTCTGGGTGAAGGCGGCGCCCTTGCCCCTCGCCGAGGCCCAGGCCTCGCTGCGGGTGGTGTCCCAGCGCTTCCCGGCGCGGGCCGACGGCCGGGCCGACCCCGGTCGTGAGCCCGACCGGCTGCGCTTGCCCTCGGCCTGGTGGGGCGCGGCGCTGCGGGCGCTCGGCCAAGGCCCGCGGGCCCACGACCCCTGGCACCCCAGCAGCTACTGGTCGGTCACCGTCGAGAACACTGGCCAGCACGATATGAACGTCTTGGTCACCGGCCGGGTGCTCGGGGCGGACGGCGCGCCTTCGCCCCTGTTCGCGCCGCGCCTGCGGGGCGGCGAGGCCGAGGGCGGGGCGGTCAGCGCCTTGGTCAAGGTGCCCGCCGGCGGCCAAGCGCCGGTCACCCTGCCGGTCTTCGTCCACGAGGGCCGGGTGCAGGAGGCCGGCCTCGAGGCCGCGGTTTTCACGCGGGAGCTCGAGCTGCGGCCGCTCGGGAGCCCCAGCGCCCTGCTCATCGACCGGCAGCCCATCGCACTGCGGCGGGGCTCGGTGGGCGGCAGCCTCGGCCTGCTCGCGGCCATCGTCGCCGGCCTGCTCGGGGCCGTCCACGGCCTGCGCTCCTTGCCCACCTGGCTGAGGATGCCCACCAGCACGCTGATGACCATCTCGCTCTTCGCCGCGCTCAGCTTCTTGGTCAGCGCCGGGGCCCGCCTGCTCGCGGCGGCGCTGGCCAGCCTGCTCGGCCCGATGTCGGTGCTCATCTCCGGCCTCATCGACGACGTGCTGCGGGTCAGCCTGCTCGCCACCCTGCTCATGCTGCACCCGCGGCGGGGCGTGGCGGCCCTCCACAGCCTCGTGGGCTGGCTGCTCGGCGGGGTGGCGCTGGGCGACTTTGCCCCCACCGACGTGCTGTTCGTCGGGGGCCGCATCTTCTGGATGGAGCTCGGCCTCGCGCTCAGCGGCCTCAGCGGCGGCGAGGCCTGGACCCGGCAAGGTCGGCTGGCTCGGTGGCTGCGCCTCAGCCTCGGCCTCGGGGCGGCCCAGCTCGCCGGGAGCGCCACCGGGGTGGCGCTCCACATGACCCTCTACCGCTTGTTCATGGCCGACTGGTACATCGCCCTGGTGCTCATCGGGCCCGGCTTCCTCTACGTGAGCCTCGCTGCGGCCCTGTCGCTGCGCTTCAGCGAAGGCCTGCGCGAGCTCCAGCGATGAGCACCGCCCTCCGCATGCGCGGGGCGGGCTACCGCTACCCCACCAGCGCCGCGCCCGTCATCGCAGACCTCGACCTGCACGTCAATCCCGGCGAGATCGTGTTGCTGTGCGGCCCCACCGGCTGCGGAAAAAGCACCGCCCTGCGCCGGGCGGCCGGCCTGCTGTCCGCGCAGGGGTCCGGGGCCCCGAGCGGCGAGGTCTGGCTGTTCGGCGCGCCCCTCGAGGGCCTGAGCCCGGCGGCCCGGGCGGCGGCGCTCGGCTTTGTGGCCCAAGAGCCGCACGATCAGCTGATCTGCGCCCAGCTCGACGACGAGCTGTGTTTTGTGCAGGCCTCGCTCGGCCGGACGCCCGAGGCCCAGCGCCAGAGCGTGCGGCCCCTGCTCGCCGAGGCGGGCCTGCCCGATGAGCCGGACCGCCCCGTCTCGGCCCTCTCCGGCGGCCAAGCCCAGCGCCTCGTGACCGCGGCGGCCGGGGCCGGGGGCGCGCGCCTGCTGCTGCTCGACGAGCCGCTGTCCCAGCTCGATCCCGCGGGGGCCCGGGCGCTGATGGCCCAGCTCCGGCGGCGCGCGGACGAGGGCGTGGCCGTGCTGCTGGTCGAGCACCGCCTGGAGCTCTGCCTGCCCGAGGTCGACCGGGTGCTCACCCTCGTGGACGGCCGGATCGCCCGGGAGGACGCTTCCTGGCCGCCCGGCAGCCCCGCGCTCGCCGCCTGGCGGGCCCTCGGCCTGAGCCTGCCCGCCGAGCTCGACCTCGCCGACCGCCTGGGCCTGCCGACGCTCGAGGCCCTCGACGCGCACCTCCTCGCCTGCCCACCGCCCGCCGCGCCCGACCGCGGCCCCCGCGCCGGCCCGCCCCTGCTGGACCTCGGCCCCCTCGCGCACCGGCACCCCGGCGGCGGCGGCGTGCGGCTCCCCGGCCTGCAGGTCTGGCCCGGCGAGCGCATCGCCGTGATCGGCGGGAACGGGGCAGGCAAAAGCACCTTGCTCGGGCTGCTCTCGGGGCGAATCGGCGGCGGCCTCCGGGGCGGGCCGCGGGTGGTCGAGGTGCCCCAGGACCCCGACCTCTGCCTTTTCCACCGCCGCGTGCGCGACGAGCTGGCCTTTGGGGCGGCCAACCGCGGGGTCGATGTGGAGCCCTGCCTCCAAGCCGCCGCCGCCGCCCTCTGCGTCGAGGGCCTGCTCGACCGCGCGCCCCAGGCCCTGTCGCGGGGCCAGCGCCTGCGCGTGGCGGTGGCCGCGGCCTGGACCGCCGGCCCGGACCTGCTGCTGCTCGACGAGCCCACCAGCGGCCAAGACGACGGCCAGGTCGATCAGATGATGGCCGCGCTGTCGGCCCCCGGCGCGCCCGCCCTGCTGTTCGCCACCCACGACCTGTCGGCCGCCCTGCGCTACGCCACCCGCGCCCTGCTGATCCACGGCGGCGAGCTCCTCGCAGATGGCCCGCCAGACGCTGTTCTCGCCGCGATCCCCGCCGGCGCCCCGCTGCTGCTGCCGCCCCTGCAGGCCCGCTGCCTGCGCCTCGGCCGCGCGCCCGCGCCCCTGACGGCCTACCTCCGCCCCGTCCCGGCCGGCCCAAACACTACGGACAACATCGTACCCATCGTTGATCCCGCCGTCCTGCCCGTCGTCCCGCCGGCCGTCCTGCCCCTCGTCCCGCGGGTCCCGCCCGTGCCTTCCACCGCGCAGGTCCAGGCCCCCGCGCAAAATGCCCGGCAAAGCCCGGTCGATCCGCGCGCCGGCCTCGCCTGGGTCGGCGCCGCGGGCCTGCTCGCCCTGTGTCTAGAGCGCCCCGCCGGCCTGCTGCTGCTGTGCTTGGCGGCGGGTGCGCCGCTGTTTTGGGGACAGGGCGGTCGCCAGCGGCTCGGGCGTGCCCTGGTCTTGGGCGCCCTGCTGGTCTGGAGCACCGCGCTGTCCCAGGGCCTGTTCTACGCCGACGAGCCCCGCAGCGCCCTCCTCACCCTGCCCGGCCTCGACCTCCCCATCTACCGGGAGGGCTTGCGTTGGGGCGCCGCCCAAGCCCTGCGCTTCTACGCGATGGCGCTGGCCGGGGTCAGCCTCAGCCTGCACGTCCCAGCCGCCCGCCTTCAGCGCGGCCTCGTCGCGCTCGGCCTGCCCGCGGCCCTGGCGCTCATGGTGGCGGCCGCCCTGCGCGCCCTGCCCACCTTGACCGAAGAGCTCCGGGTGGTCCGCGCTGCCCGACGCAGCCGAGCGGGTCCCCGGCGCCGCGGCCCCTTGCGTTGGATGACCGAGGAGCTGTCCAACCTATCGCCGGTCGTGGCGCGGGCCTGGCGTCGGGCCTGGACCTTGGCCGAGAGCCTCGACGCCCGCGGCTTCTCCCCCGACGCGCCCCGCACCGAGCGCGAGCCCCTCCAGATGGGCCTCCGAGACGCCATTCTCACCGTGCTCGCCCTGAGCTTCGCCCTGAGCGCCGGCGCCGCCCGCGGCCTGTTCTTGCTCTACACGAGCGAGCTCTACCTGCACCCCGCGACCCTCCCGCTGCTCGGCTTCGTTCGCCGGCACCTGTAGGTCGCCCCACCGGAGCGTCTGGGCGCCCCGCCCAAGGGCGGCGGCGGTCCTCTGGGCTCGGCCTCCCGGCCTCGGCCGCTGCGCGGCGCGCTGCGCGCCCCGACGGCCCGCCTGGCGCGTCCTGCCGGTCCAGCCGCCGCCGCGCCGAGCGGGCGTCGCCCTCTCTACCCAGCGCTCAGCTTGGCGTGGGCGCCGATGGCCTCGATGAGGGTGGGCCAGATGCCCGGCGGCAGGCCGTGGCCCCAGCCCGGCACCACCTTGAGCTTGGCGCCTGGCACCGCGGCGGCGGTGGCGCGCCCGCCCGAGGGCGGCACGAGGGGGTCGGCCCCGCCGTGCAGCACCAAGGTGGGGGCCCGCAGCCCGCGCAGGGCCTCGGTGCGGTCGCCGCTCGCCAGGATCGCCGCGAAGTGCCGCGCGAAGCC
>CANHON010000127.1 GCA_947462115.1 Deltaproteobacteria bacterium
CAGCAGGAGGTTCTGGGTGTCGGGGCTCAGCCCCTCGGTGTAGGCGGCGAGCGTGCCGGCCCGCAGCACCGCGTGCGCGGCGGGCTCGGTCTGCCCGGAGGCGGCCGGGGCCGAGGCGGCGGGGCCGGTCGCGCCGGTCGAGGTGCCCGGGGCCGCGCGCGGGGCGGCTTGGCTGGCGCCGAGGTGGGCCTCCAGGGTGCGGCGCAGGTCGGCCACGTTCACCGGCTTGCACAGGTAGTCGTCCATCCCGGCGTCCAAGCACTCTTGGCGGGCGCCGTTGAGCGCGTTGGCCGTCATGGCGATGATCGGGATGTGTCCGCCGGTCTGCCGCTCGATGGCGCGGATCCGCCGGGTGGCGGTGTAGCCATCGACCTCGGGCATCATGCAGTCCATCAGCACGACGCTGAACCGCTGCCGGAGGAAGGCCGCGACCGCTTGTTCGCCGTCGGGCACGATGAGGTAGGGGTGGCCCATCTTCTCGAGCACGCGGCTGACGAAGATCTGGTTGACGGGGGTGTCTTCGGCGACCAGCACCGGCAAGGGCCCCTCGGCCCCGGGCGCGGCCACGGCGGGCCCAGCGCCGGTGGGGCTGCTGGTGGGGCTGCCGGTCGCGCTGCTGGTGGGGCTGGTCGGCGTGGTGGGGATGGCTGGGGTGGTGGGGATGGCTGGGGTGGGCGCGGGCGCAGCGCTCCGGCCCCGCTCGAACCACTGGGCGGTCGCCTGGAGGCGGATGGGCTTGGCCAGCGGGGTCAACAGCTTGAGGGCCGGGTCGATCTCGCGGTGGGTGCCGAGCCGCACCATCAGGGCCATCGGCCAGGCGGCGCAGGCCGGCGTGGCGCGCATGGCCCGCGCGAGGTCCACGCCCTTGAGACCGGGGAGATCGGCCTCCAGCAGCACCAAGTTGTAGACCTCACCCCGGCCGAGCGCGGTGTGGGCCGCGGCGAAGGCGGCCATGCTGGAGTCCATCGCGTCCACCACGGCCCCGCCGGCCCGCAGCAAGGCGCACAGCACCTCGCGGCTGCGCTGGTGGTGGTCCACGACCAAGATCCGCTGACCGGCGATGTTGTTGAGCTGGGGAGCGCCGCCTTGGGCCTCGGGCGCCGAGGGCAGGCAGCAGGTGAACCAGAAGGTGCTGCCCTTGCCCACAGCGGAGCTCGCGCCGATGTCTCCGCCCATCAGCTCGGCGAGCTGCTTGGAGATCGCGAGGCCGAGGCCGGTGCCGCCGACCCGCCGGGTGGTGGAGGCGTCGGCTTGGGTGAAGGGGTCGAAGAGCCCCGGCAGCAGCGCGGGATCGCAGCCCTCGCCGGTGTCGATGACCGAGAAGCGGACGCGGCCGCCCTCGGGCTCGACCACGACGTCCACCTCGCCCCGGGCGGTGAATTTGAGCGCGTTTCCGATAAGGTTGATGAGGAGCTGCCGGAGCCGTCCGGCGTCGCCGATGAGCTCCTCGTCGATGCCGGGGTGCACGCTGCAGCTCAGCTCGACGTCCTGGCTGCCCGCCCGCTCGGCGAACATCTCCAGCACCTCGTCGCAGAGCGCGCGCAGCGAGAACGGCCGGGCGTCGAGCTCGAGGCGGCCGGCCTCGATCTTGGAGAAGTCGAGCACGCTGTCGATGAGGGCCATGAGGTGCCGGCCGCTCGACTGCACGATGTTGGCGTACTCCAGCTGCTCTCCGCTCAGCGGCGTGTCGAGCAGCAGGCCCGTCATGCCGATGATCGCGTTCATCGGCGTGCGGATCTCGTGGCTCATGTTCGCCAAGAAGGCGCCTTTGAGGCGGCTGTGGCGCTCGGCCTCGGCGCGGCCCTGCTTGAGGGCGGCCTCGGCGCGCTTGCTCTCGCGGATGTCGTGGAACAACCACACAAATCCGCCGCCGGGCAGCGGGGAGACGTTGCTCGACACCGGCAGGTCCAGGCCGATGCGGAGGTCCGAGCGGCTCCAGGCCAGACCCTCGCGCAGCACGTACTTCAGCTCGTCGGCGAGGGCATCGGGGTCCGCTTCGGCGTCGGCGGGCAGGGCGAGCAGCTCGTAGACCGGCGGCAGGGGCTCCCGACCCGCGCGGAGGGCCTCGGCGTCGACCTGCAGCAGGGCGGCGCCGGCGGGGTTGAGGCTCAGCACTTGGCCCGCGCCGTCCAAGGTGGCGAGGCCGTCGGCCATGACCGAGATGATGGCGTTGAGCTTGTCCCGCTCCTGGCGGAGCGCGCTCTCGCTGGTCTGGCGGAGCTGCTCGTAGAGGTCGCGCATCTCGTCGGAGACGTGCTGGAGCGAGCGCTCCAAAAGATAGCGCTCAGCGTCATTCTCGGTGTAGGCCTTGTCGACGCGCTCCAGCAGCGTGGCCCACTGCTCGGCGGTCGGCGGTGGCCCGCCGGCTTGGATGCCAACGGGCAGGCCAGCCTTTTTCAGCTGCCGTTCAAGGAGTCGGTGTGCCATGGGGAGGCTCCGTGGTCTCCTGGATGTAGGTCAGGGTCATGGTTTGGTTGTGCAGCTCGCAGGTGGTCTGGCCCTGGGGGCCGAGCTCGCCATAGCTGTAAAAGCCCACCTGCACGGTACCCTTGGGGAGCTGCTCCAGCGTGGCCTCCACCTCGTCGTCCACCCGCTCGCCGAGCACCAGCCGCCGGCCGACGCAAGAGACCGCGACCGCGAGGCCGGCCGGGCCCGCGCCTGCTTGGCCCTGAGCGTCGGCGTCAAGGCCCGCTTGGGCGGCGCCGTCCACGAGGCGGTCGAGGTTGGCCCGCATGAGCTGCACCAGCGCGCCGGTGGGGATGTCGCCAGCGAAGGTCATGGTCTGGGTGGCCTCATCGACGCTGAGCACCGTGCGGACCAGGCGCCCGCCGTCCGGCTGGCGGACCGCGAGCGGGAACAGCAGGGCCGAGGCCGGGAGCTCGGCGGCGCGCTCGCCGAGGTAGGCCTTGTAGAGCTCCAACGCCGGCTTTCCGTCGAGGCTGTGCAGGACGTTGCCCACGGCCTCGGTCACCCGGCGCTCGGGGCCGAACACGTCCCAGCCGCCTTGGCTGGCGCAGCGCACCTGGACGGAGGCGCCGTAGAGCCCCACCGCGAGCACCCGGCCATCGGCGGCCGAGGCGCCGTCCCAGGTCCAGGTGCTGGCGAAGCGGGCCCCGTCGCCGGCGAGGCCGCCCGAGACCTGCACGCCGCCGCCGAGGCCGCCGGAGAGGGCCCGAACGAGCGGGGTGCCGTTGACGTTGAGGCCGTCGCTGAGCACGAAGACGGCCTTGAGCTCGGGGCCGCTGAGGGCCGTGGCCAGCGCCGCGCCGGCGGCTTGGCTGTCGTCGGCCTGCTCGATGGCGGCCACCGCCACCCGGATGCGGCCGTGGTCGAGCTTGAGGATCGCAACCACGACGCTGTTGTCGAGGACCTCGTCGGAGTGGATCTCGCCGGAGGTGGAGCAGCCGAGCTTGTGGGCCTGCGGGAAGGCGGCCGCCAGCTCCCCGAAGGCGGGGTGATCGCGCAGGGCGGGGTCGGCGAAGGCGAGCACCAGGGTGCGATCGCTGTCGAGCTCGGCGGGGAGCGCGGCGCTCCACCCGGCCGACGCGGTGAAGCTTCGGATCGTGGTCTGCATGCGCCCCCCAAACTTAGGCGGGGGAGCTATCGGCCCGGGGTGGGCGGCGCTTGAACCGATGCGGTCCTAAAAGCCAACCTTTCGCATCACAAAACGGGGCAAGCGGCGGATCACCGCCATCACCAGGGCCCACATGGCCGGCGTGTAGAGCACCGGCTGGCCGCGGTCAATGGCGCGCAGCACGCTCTTTGCGACGCCGTCGGGCTCCCCGGCGAAGGGCGGCGGCTTGAGGCCAGCGGTCATGCCGGTCTTGACGAAGCCGGGCTTGACGCAGATCGTGACGAGGCCCGCCGCGCGGTACTTGTGGTCCAGGCTCTCGAGGTAGTGCGACAGGCCGGCCTTGCTCGCCCCGTAGATGCCCACGGGCTTGCGTCCGCGGTCGCCGGCCACGCTGGAGAAGACGCAGAGGGTGCCGCCGCCTTGGGCGAGCAGGCGCTGCCGGGCGGCCTCGCAGAACACCACCGTGTGGCTCAGGTTGACCGTCAGCAGGCGGGCGGCGAAGGCCGGATCGGCCTCCAGCGCGTCTTGGGTGCCGAACAGGCCCGCCGTGACCACCACCGCGTCGATCCGGCCGACGGCGGCGAAGGCGGCCTCGACGCTCGGCGCGAGGGTGCCGATGTCGTCGAGATCGGCCCGTACCAAGCGCACCTCGGCGCGGCCGCCGCTGCGGATCCGGAGGTCGGCGGCGCTGCGCTCCAGCTCGTCGAGGTCGCGCCCGAGCAGGACCAGGGTGTCACCGCGCTCGGCGGCTTGGCGGGCCAGGGCGCGGCCCATACCGCGGGTGGCGCCCAAAATGGCGAGGATCATGGGGTGGTCTCGGGCAAGGGCGGATCGCCGAGCAGGCGCACCGACTGGGCGCTGCGGATGCGGAGCTGCGGGTCCCACTTGCGGCGCAGGGCCGTGAAGCGGTCGAGGCGGGGCTCCATGCGGCGGAGGTCTTCGGGGCGGGTGAGCTGGTCTTTGGTGAGGTAGATCCGGCCGCCCTCGGCGATGACAAAGGCGTTGAGCGCGTCGATCAGGTGCTGGGTGCGGTCGGTCATCTTGATGTCGAGGGCGACGCTCACGCCGGGCCGCGGGAAGCTCAGCAGGCCGCTGCCCTCGGGCCCGCAGTCCTTGATCACGCACAAGAAGCTGGCGCCGCCCTCCCGGGTGAGCAGCTCCAAGAAGGCGCGGGCCGAGCGTCGGGCGTTGTCTTTGGGGAGAACGGCTTGGTATTGGGTGAAGCCGCGCTTGCCATAGGCCTTGTTCCAGTCGAGGATGGCGTCCAGCGGGTAAAAGTAGGTCTCCGGGTGGACGATCCCGCGCTTCTTCTGCGGGATGTGCTTCCAATAGAAGGCGGTGTTGAAGGCGCGCACGCTCAGCGGGCCCAGCACGAAGTCCGGCAAGACAAAAGGCAGCTTCAAGCGGGGGAGCTGGCGGGGGAAGGCCTTGGGGGCCTCCTCGGGGCGGGCCCACCGACCGCACATGAGCAGGCCGCGGCCGAGGCTCGGGCCTTGGGTCACGCAGTCGATCCAGCCGACGGTCATCGGCCAGTCGTGGGCGGTGGCCTCCAGGCGCTCGAGGAAGGTGTCGATGTTGGGGATGCGCTCGCTCTCCTGCAAGATCCAGGGCGAAGGCACCGCTTCGAGCTGCAGCTCCACCTCCAGCACGTGCCCGGTGAGGCCCATGCCCCCGATGGTGCCCCAGAACAGCTCGGGCTCCTGCTGGGGGCTGCAGTCGATGACCCGCCCGTCGGCCACCCGCACGCGCAGCGCGGTGATGTGCCGGCCGATGGTCCCGGCGCTGTGGTGGTTCTTGCCGTGCACGTCGCTGGCGACCATGCCGCCCAGGGTGACGAAGCTCGTGCCGGGGGTGACCGGCGTGAACCACCCCTGCTTGAGGAAGACCCGGTAGAGCTCGCGCACCGAGAAGCCGGCCTCGGCCCGCACCCGGCCGCTCGCGGGGTCGAAGCTGAGCAGACGGTCCGCCAGCACGGTGTTCACGACGCGGTCGGTGGGCCGCGCCGGGAGGGAGGAGTCGCCGTAGGAGCGGCCGAGGCCGCGGCAGAGGTCGGCGCTGGCGCTGAGGCCCTCTAGGTCCTCGCCGAAGCGCTCGCTGCCCGGTAACGGGATGCGGCCCCACCCAGAGAGCGTGCCCTCAGGGGCCTTTTTCGACGGCTCGGCCGGCGCGGCTGTGCGGTTCATCGAGACTCCAGGGAGGGGGCGCTCCGCGCAGGGCGCCGCCCGCCGCTATCGTGTCCGAGGCGGCGGTGGGGCGGAGGGGCCGCGGCCCCGCGGGGGTCGGACGCAGGCGCCGGCGACCGGAGGTCTGCGTCTGACACCGGCCTCCGCTTCTCCCCCAGCCTCGCCCGCAGCGCCTCCCCCGGCCTTGCGCTCAGCGCGCCTCGAGGCGGTCGGCGGCGTTCCCGCACTGGGGATCGTCGGCGTCGACGAGCCCGTCGACGTCATTGTCGACGCCGTCGTTGCACTGGGCGCCGCGGCCAAAACCGTCGTCCTCCAGCAGCACGAGCACGCTGACGCAGATGGGGTCCAGCAGGTCGGTCCAGCCGTCGGCGTCGTTGTCGATCGCGTCGTTGCATTGGGTCCGGGGGTCGGTCTCGTCGGCGTCAGTGGCGCCGACGCAGCCGGGATCCGCGGCGTCTACGCGCCCGTCGCCGTCGTTGTCGAGGCCGTCGTTGCAGACGAGCCCGCCGAGGCCGCCGTCCTCAAAGTTGGTGGCGGCGCTGGGGCAGTCGGGGTCGAAGGTGTCGGTCCAGCCGTCGCCGTCGTTGTCGATGCTGTCCGCGCACTCGGCTAGGTGGGCCTCGTCTGGGTCAAAGGCGCTGCCGCAGCCGGGGTCTTCGGCGTCGGTGAGGCCGTCCCCGTCGTCGTCCGCGCCGTTGTTGCAGGTGGTCGGGCCGGCGCCGGTCTCCTCGTCGGCCGTGCCGCACTCCGGGTCCTCGAGATCGGCCCAGCCGTCGGCGTCGTTGTCCGCGCCGTCGGTGCACTCGGTGGCGTTGGCGTCGCCTTCGTCATTGTCGAGCGCGCCCTCGCACTCCAGATCGGCGGCGTCGGTCGCGCCGTCCCCGTCGCCGTCCAGGCCGTCGTTGCAGGCGGCCAGGCCCAGGCCGGCCTCGGCGATGCCAAACAGGCAGTCGGCGTCGAGATCATCGAGCCAGCCGTCGCTGTCGTCGTCGACCCCGTTGGTGCAGCTCAGCGTTGGGTTGCCCTCCTCGGGGTCGAGCGCCTCGCTGCAGCCGGGGTCGTCGGCGTCCAGGGCGCCGTCAAAGTCGTCGTCCACGCCATTGTTGCAGGCGGCGACCGTGAGCCCGGCCTCGACGCCGAGCAGCGCGCAGTCGGGGTCCTCGCCGTCGGCCCAGCCGTCGCCGTCGTCGTCGGCGCCGTCGGTGCAGCGCCCCTCGATGCCCTCGGAGGTGTCGGCGCCGGTCACGCAGTTGGGATCGGCGGCGTCGCGGGTGCCGTCGGTGTCGTTGTCGATGCCGTCTTCGCAGTCGGTGAGGCCCACGCCGTCTTCGCCGCCCGCGTCGAGCGCGCAGCCGGCGTCCTCGGCGTCCACCCAGCCGTCCCCGTCGTTGTCGAGCCCGTCGGCGCAGCTCGGGTCTACGCCCGCTTCGTTGGGGCTCAGGGCGTCGGCGCAGCCGGGGTCCTCGGCGTCCACTGCGCCGTCGCTGTCGTTGTCGCGGCCGTCGTTGCAGGCCTGCAGCGTGAAGCCCCGCTCGACGGAATTGGTGGCGCAGTCGGGATCTTCTTCATCGAACCAGCCGTCGCCGTCCTCGTCTTCGCCGTCGTCGCAGCCGCTGGAGGGGCCCGCCTCTTCGTCGTCCCAAGACACCCGGCAGTTGAGGTCTGCGGCGTCCAGGACGCTGTCCCCGTCGTTGTCGAGGCCGTCGTTGCAGTCGGTCAGCCCGAGGCCGAGCTCATCGCCGTCGGTGAGGCAGTCCAGATCCGCGGCGTCTCGCCAGCCGTCTTCGTCGTTGTCTGCGCCGTCTTCGCAGTCGTCGGCCGTGTCGTCTTCGTTGTCGTCCTCGGCGTCGGCGCAGCCGGGGTCGATGGCGTCGATGCGGAGGTCGCCGTCGTCATCGGTGCCGTTGCTGCAGGCGGTGGGGCCGCGGCCGCGCTCGCTCGTGCCCGTCGCGCAGTCGGTGTCCTCCGTGTCGATCCACCCGTCGCTGTCGTTGTCGAGCCCATCTTCGCAGGGGTTGGCGGCCTCGTTGGTGTCGTCGCCGTTGGTGCACTGCAGGTCGAGCGCGTCGATGTCGCCGTCGCCGTCGTTGTCCATGCCGTCCGAGCAGGCCGGGCCGCCGGGTCCGCCGAGGCGCCCGTCTTCGGCGCTCCCGCGCAGGCAGTCGAGGTCTTCGCCGTCGCGCCAGCCGTCTCCGTCGTTGTCGCCGCCGTCGGTGCAGGTGTTGGCGTCGCCCGCCTCGTTGGTGTCGGCGCCGTCCGCGCAGTCCCAGTCGGCGCTGTCGACCGCGGCGTCGCCGTCGTCGTCCACGCCGTTGTTGCAGGCGAAGCCCGAGGTCCCCGCCTCGGGACCGCCGCGCTCGCAGTCGGGGTCCTCCGCGTCGACCCAGCCGTCGGCGTCGCCGTCCAGCCCGTCGCTGCAGGAGTCGATCTCGCTGGTGTCGCTGCCGGAGGCGCAGCCGGGGTCGCGGCTGTCGACCCGCCCGTCGGCGTCATTGTCGACGCCGTCGTTGCAGGCGAAGGCGCTGGTGGCGGGGCCCTCGTCGGTGTCGGCGGCGGTCGCGCAGCCGGGGTCCTCCAGATCGATCCAACCGTCGCCGTCGTTGTCGGCCTCATCGACGCAAGCGACGTCCTGCTCGGCGTCGTCGAGGGCGTCGCGGCAGTGGGGATCCAACCGATCGACCAAGCCATCGCTGTCGTTGTCGGTGCTGTCGTTGCACTCGGTGGCCCCGTCGCCGAGCTCGGCGTCGCCGGCGGCGCAGTCGGGGTCGGCGGCGTCGATCCAGCCGTCGCTGTCCTCGTCGCGCCCGTCGTCGCAGCCGTCCACCTCGCTCAGGCCGCTCGGCGCCGTGCAGGCGGGGTCTGCGGCGTCGATGCGCCCGTCGCTGTCGTTGTCGCGGCCGTCGTTGCAAGCGCCGGCGCTGAAGCCCCGCTCGTCTGGCCCGCGGCTGCAGTCGGGGTCGGTGGCGTCGACCCAGCCGTCGCGGTCGTTGTCTTCGCCGTCCTCGCAGGGGATGGACTCGGCGAGGTCGGCGGCGGTCCGGCAGGCCGAGTCGTCGCGATCGGTGTCGCCGTCGCCGTCATTGTCGATGCCGTCGTTGCACTCGTTGTCCCCGGCGCCGAGCTCCAGGCTGCCGAGCGCGCAGTCGGGGTCCTCGGCGTCGATCCAGCCGTCGCCGTCGTTGTCCCGGGTGTCTCCGCAGGCGTCGGCCTCGAGGGTGTCCTCGGCGGTGGTGCAGTCTTCGTCGAAGCGGTCGGTGTCGCCGTCGCCGTCGTTATCGACGCCGTCGTTGCATTGGGTGGTGCCGAGCGCGCCCTCGTCGTCGTCGGTGGGCCGGGCGCAGTCCGGGTCCTCCAGATCGATCCAGCCGTCGCCGTCGTTGTCCTCGTTGTCCTCGCAGACGTTCTCTTCAGTGGCGTCGAGGGCCTCGCTGCAGCTCGGATCGGCGGCGTCTGCCTCGCCGTCGCCGTCGTTGTCGATGCCGTCGTTGCACTCGGTGGGCCCGACGTCCAGCTCGGCGTCGCCGGCGGCACAGTCGGGGTCCTCGGCGTCGGTCCAGCCGTCGCTGTCGTTGTCGTCGCCGTCAAAGCAGGGCCCAGCGGCCTCATCGGCGTCCTCGGCGGCGGTGCAGTCGGGGTCAGCGGCGTCGACTGTGCCGTCACCGTCGTTGTCTTCGCCGTCGTTGCAGGCCGTGGACCCGAGGCCGAGCTCGTCCCCGTTCGCGGCGCAGTCGGGGTCCAGCGCGTCGGTCCAGCCGTCTTCGTCGTTGTCTTCGCCGTCTTCGCAGGGCGCGGCGCCCTCGCTCTGGTCGGCGCCCGAGGCGCAGTCGGGGTCCGCTGCGTCCGCTTGGCCGTCGCTGTCGTTGTCTTCGCCGTCGTTGCAGTCGGTGGCGCCCAGGCCCGCCTCGGCGGTGCCGCCCCCGTCGCAGTCGGGGTCCTCCGCGTCGATCCAGCCGTCGCGGTCATTGTCGAGGGCGTCTTCGCAGCCGGTGATCGGGTCGGCCAAAAAGTCGATGGCGAGGTCGTGCTCGACGATCTGGTCGGCCTTGAAGGTGAAGGGCCCGGCCAAGACGCTGGCCGCCACCTGGGTGTCCCCTTGGAAGGCCAGGGCGATGACGCGCAGGGACCCGCCGGAGCCCTCCGCGACCTCGACGGTGGGCAGCGGGCCGCTGTCGCCGAGCTCGACGCTCATCACGAGCTCGAGCTCCGGATCGTCCGGCAGGATGTCCACGAAGCGGCTGCTGCTGGTCCACTCGCCGGGCTCGGCCTCGAAGGGCGCCTCGGGATCGACCACGAGCAGCACCTCATTGGCCTCGGCCCGCAGCCGCGCGGCGTCGCCCTGCAGGTGGAACTGCAGGCCGGTGCGCAGCTCGGGCCCGCCGCAAGCGGTGAGCAGGGCGAGCAGGGAGAGGGCGGAGGCCAAGGCGGGGCGGCGGGACATCGGGCGCTCGGAGGTCAAGGGGCGCGGGCTGCGCCCGTGGATCAGCGTCGAAGGCGGGCTTCTGGGCGACGCGAGGGCGGTCGACTCAGGGCAGCGGCAGGGTCTGGTCGGGCTCGGGCTGGGGCTCGGGCTGGGTGGCGATCAGCACGGCGGCGGTGGTGCCGCCCACGACGGCCGCGCCGCCGCCGACCAGGGCCCAGAAGCCCCAGCGGCGGGTGAGGGGGGGCAGCTCCTCGACCTTGCTGCGCCCGCGCTCGCCTTCGTCCGCCCACCGCACCCGGTAGGCGCTGCGGCGGCCGGACTGCACGTCCAGGCGACCGGTGGCGCTCACCTTGCCGGGGCTCGTGAGCTCCACGCTGTAGCGGCCACGGGCGAGGTCCTTGAGCACGAGCTGCTTGCCGACGCCGAGCTCCGCCCCGGCCATGCGCAGGGTGGCGTCGGGGTCGCCGGTGCGGATCCGCACCGAGCCGCTGCGCTCGGTGAGGCGGGCGACCACCGCGGCCTCCTCGTCGCCGCTGGTGTCGGCGACCGCCAAGGTCCGGCGGCCGTCGGCGCCGATGACCTCGACGAGGTGCAGGCCGGGGCTCAGGCCGTCGCGCTCCAGCGGCGCCTGGCCGATGTCCTCGCCGTCGAGCCGCACCCGTGCGCCGGGCGGATCCGAGCGCACGCTCAGCCGGCCCTTGGTGCTCACGAGGGTGGGCACGATGAGCAGGTTCTGGCCGCGGCGCCACTCGAGCTCGCCCTCGTGCTTGGCGTAGCCGGGGGCCTCGATGCGGTAGCGGTGCTTGCCCTCGGCGGCCGGCGTGAGGCGCACGGGCAGGTTGCTGGTGCGCTCCTCGTCGAGGATGAGCTTGGCGCCGCTGATCTCGACGGCGAACTCCAGGCTGCCCTCGCCGGGCAGCATCGGCGCGTCGAAGGTGGTGCTGCGGTCCTCGCTGATGGTCACCTGGCGCACCGCCGGCGTGAAGTTGTCGGCGGCCACCCGGACGGTGTGCTGGCCCACCGCCACATAGCGGGTGAGGGGAACGGGCCCCAGCAGGACATTGTCGACCCAGACCTGGGCTCCGGGCGCCTTGGCGCTGACCTTGAGGATGCCCGTCGGGGCCGGCGCTTCGGTCACGACCGGGGCGGGCGGCGCCGGCGGCGCGATGGGCTCCACGGGCGCGGGCGGCGCGGGCGGCGGGGCCGGGGGCGCG
>CANHON010000128.1 GCA_947462115.1 Deltaproteobacteria bacterium
AGCCAGGCGTCGTCGGTGTCGAGGTAGGCCTCCACATCGGCCGGCAGCGCGAAGGCCGCGCCCGGCTCCAGCACCCACCGCTTGAGCATCTCCTCGTAGACCACGCTTTTCCCATGGAAGTAGACCATGAGGAACATGTGGAAGCGGGCCAGCAAGAAGTCGTCGAGCGCGTAGAGCGCCCGGTGGTCGAGCGCGAGGCAGACCCGGCCGGCGTCGTCCACGTGGCGGGCGAGGTGGGAGATCAGCCAGGTCGCGTCAATCTGGCCGTAGCGGGCGCCGGTGTACAGGCTGTCGCGCTGGAGGTAGTCGAGGCGATCGACGTCGAGCTCGCTGCTGATGAGCTGGCTCAAGATCCCGCGGACATCGAAGCCATCTTCGATGAAGTAGTCGTCGGGGACCACCACCTCGCCGCTGATCAAGGCCGCGACGTGGGCGGCGCTAAAGTCGAAGCCGGCGCCGATGGCCCGCGCCAGATCGCTGTTGACCAGCACAGCGACGGTGTAGTCCTCGTGGTGCGCCCGGTCGTCGAGCCGGGGTCCGACCCGCTCGGCGGCGTAGGCCCCGATCCGCAGGTCCCGCAGCGGCGGCATCGCGAATTCGGCGGCGTGGGAGTAGGGCGCGTGGCCCAAGTCATGGCAGAGGGCGGCGAGGCGGACGCAGCGCCGCAGCGAGGCCATGCGCGCCGGGCTCTGGAAGGGCTGGTCCCGAAACACGCTATCGAAGGCCAAGCCCGCGAGGTGCATGGCGCCGAGGCTGTGCGAGAAGCGGGTGTGGGTGGCGCCGGGGAAGGGCAGGTGCGAGAAGCCGAGCTGCCGCACGCCGCGGAGGCGCTGCACCGCCGGATGGTCGACAATGGCGGCCTCATGGGCGTCCACGGGCACCGCCCCGTGCACCGGGCAGCGGATCTCCAGCGGCGGCAGGGTCGGGCGCTTCATGCTCGAGGGGGTCCCGGGGAGGCGCATCGTGCTTGGCTCCAGATCAGCCGGTGGACTCGCGCCGGAGTGAGGGCAGCCCCGCACAGGCCGCCGTCCGCCCGCCGCAGCGGTGCGCCGCTATCTCGCGCGAGGGCGAGGCGGGTCCACGGCGCGCCGGCGCGGTTAGGACCAGCCGCGGCCGCCGATCGGCCCGAGGGAGCCAGAATGGAGCGGTTGATCGACGCGCTGGCGGCGCGTCCGGTGCTGTTTGACGGGGCGATGGGCACCGAGATCTACAAGCGCGGCGTCTTCATCAACCGCAGCTACGACGAGGTCAGCGTCGGGCAGCCCGATCTCGTCCGGGAGATCCACGACAGCTACCTCGCGGCCGGCGCCGAGGTCCTCACCACCAACAGCTTCGGCGCCAACCGCCTGCGCCTCGCCCCCTTCGGCCTCAGCGAGCGCATGGAGAACATCAACGCCGCGGCCGCCCGCCTCGCCCGCGCCGCCGCCCGAGACCGCGCCTGGGTCGTCGGCAGCATGGGCCCCCTCGGCGCCGCCCTGGCCCCGGTCGGGCGGGTGAGCCCCGGCGAGGCCTTCGTCAACTTCCGCGATCAAGCGCGGGTGCTCGCCGAGAATGGCGTCGATGCCTTTCTTTTGGAGACCTTCGCCAACCTCGGCGAGCTGTGGCAAGCGGTGCGGGGCGTGCGCGCGGTCTGCGACCTGCCGATCATCGCCTCGCTCACCTTCCCGGGCGGCGGCTTCGGCCGTGAGCGCTTCGAGGGGCCCACCCCGGAGCAGGCCGTGCAGACCATGGCCGGCTGGAAGATCGACGCCATCGGGGTCAACTGCAGCCAGGGCCCGCGCGGCGTGCTGGAGCTGGTCGAGCGCATGGTGCCGCACACCACCCGGCCCATCGTGGCCATGCCCAACGCCGGCATGCCGCAGGTGGTGGAGGGCCGCACGATCTACCTCGCGGGCCCCGAGTACATGGCCGAGTACGCGCGCCGCCTGGCCCAGGTGGGCGCCCACGGCATCGGCGGCTGCTGCGGCACGACCCCCCAAATGATCAAGGAGATGCGCACCTACCTCCGCAGCATCTCCCCGGCCCACCGCGGCCCGGTCAGCCGCCCCACCCTCGAGGCCCGGCCCGCCGAGCGCGGCCTGCCGCCGGTGCCGGTGGCCGAGCGCAGCAGCTTCGCGAAGAAGCTCTCCGAGGGTAAGTTCTGCGTGTCGGTCGAGCTCGACCCGCCGCGGGGCATCGACCCCGGCAAGGCCGTCGAGGGGGCGGCCATGCTCTACGCCGCCGGCATCGACGTGGTGAACATCGCCGACGGCCCCCGTGCGGTGGCGCGGATGGGTCCGAGCGCGCTGAGCCAGCTGGTCCGCGCCCGCACGCCCGCGCTCGAGACGGTGGTGCACTACTGCTGCCGCGACCGAAACCTGCTCGGCATGCAGATGGACCTGCTCGGCGCCCACGCGCTCGGCCTGCGCAACATCCTCGCGGTCACCGGCGATCCGCCGAAGATGGGCACCTACCCGGATGCCACCGCGGTCTTCGACATCGACTCCATCGGGCTCATCTCGTTCATCCAGCTCCTCAACCGGGGGCTTGACTTCGCCGAAGAGCCGGTCGGCGGCCAGACCGCCCTGTTCGTCGGCGCGGGCTGCAACCCTGGCGCGGTGGACCTGGGCCTGGAGGCGGCCCGTTTTGAGCGGAAGGTCGCGGCCGGGGCCGAGTACTTCTTTAGCCAGCCGGTCTTCGATCATGACCTGCTGCTGCGCTTCCTCGACCGCACCTCCGCGGCCTCCGACGTGCCCTTCCTCGTGGGCATCATGCCGCTGGTCTCGACCCGCAACGCCGAGTTTTTGCACAACGAGGTGCCCGGCATGCAGATCCCCGAGCCGGTGCTCAAGGCCATGCGGGCCGCGCCCAGCCGGGAAGCGCAGCGCGAGGTCGGCATCGAGGTGGCCCGCGAGACGCTCGCGGCCGTCAAGGCCCACCCCCGCGTCAAGGGCGTGTACGTCTACCCGCCCTTCGGGAGCTACCGTGCGGTGCTGCGGGTGCTGGAGGGGATCGTCGACGGGATCACCGAGCCAGGGCCGTCGTCCCCAGACTCAGCAAGAGCTTTGTAAGATCAATTCTTGGACGACCCGCCGACCGAGCCGCGTTACAGCGGCGCCGAAAGCGAAGGGCCCCGCAGCAACCAGCGCGGAGCGGCCGACGACCGGATCCACCGTGTTGCCGACCGTTACAGTTCTGGAAACCCCCCTCGCGATGGCCGCCACCAACGGCTAGCGGGTGAACACTTCGCTCAACGGCTCACCGAGGCGCCGAGCCCCCTCCGGGATCGCGCGCGCTCAAGCCGACTCGCCCCGCCGGGCGCGTCGGTCCTCCGACCGGACCACCCGGCGATCCAACCTGACACTCCCCTGGAGCATCTCATGAACGTCAAGTCCGCCCTGCTCGGCCTCGCCCTCCTCTTCCCCGCCTCCGCCTTCGCCGAGGACGCCGTCGACTTCGTCAAGTGCGCCGGCGAAGAAGACGCCAAGAAGAAGGACAAGTGCAACGCGACCGAGGCCAAGCGCGTCGCCAAGGCCCGCACCGCCTCGACCCTCTACAAGCCCTCGATGCTCAGCGAGAAGTTCGCGGCCCTCGATGACGACGCCAAGAACCCCTTCAACCAGGACTCGTTCTACGTCGGCGTCATCTCCACCGGCAGCAAGGACGTGGACGCGGTGCTGACCTCCGTCGCCAAGATCGACGGCGCCATCACCATGGCCTCCTACATCGGCCACCTCAACAAGACCGGCAAGGCCGACGAGGCGAAGGCCCTGGCGACCGACCTGATCCCCGTGCTCACCAAGCTCGGTGAGGAGGTCAAGGCGATCAAGGAGAGCATCGAGAAGATCAAGGCCAACCCCACGGCCGTCGTCTCGAACCCCATGGACGCCCCCAAGGTCGTCAAGGCCATCGTGCCCGCCCTCGCCACCGTCGTCGGCGCCACCGTTGAGCTGCCCAAGGCCCTCGGCGCCATCAAGCCCCTGGCCGGCGGCGCTGCTGGCGCGGCCGTCGATGCTGCCAAGGACAAGGCCGCCGACAAGGCCGGCATGTGAGCCGGATGGGGTGAGCCCACGGGCACACCCCGCCCACCCCAGGGTCCCGGAGCTTCGGCTTCGGGGCCCTGTCCTTTTTGGCGCCCCCGACAGGAGCGGGTAGCCACGCGCGGGGCCGCCCCAATTGCAAAGGCCCCCCGACTGCGGGGGGCCCAGCAGCGCGGCGGGTGGCTCAGCCCTCGGACTTCTTGCCGCTGGACCGGCGGCGGCGCGGCGCGGGCTTGGCCTCGCTGGCGGCCTTGTCGGCATCGCCCTTGGCCGCGCTGGGCTTGGCCGCGCTGGGCTTGGCTTCGGGCGGGGTCTCCGCCTTGGGCTCGCCGCTCCGACGGCGGCGGGAGCGGGTCGGCGCCCCGGCGTCGGGGTTCGCGGCCGGCTCCTGCGCGGCGGGCGAGGCCTCCCCGCTGGTCGTCGCGGCCGGATCGGCCTCGGGCGCCGCGAGCACCTCGGTGATGGCCTCTGAAGGCGCGGGGCCCGAGGCCTCGACCGCCGAGCCGCCCGTGCTGGGGGCAGCGGAGTCGGAGCCGCGGGGCTCCGGCCGACCACGGCGATCCGAGCGCTCCGAGCGATCGGGCCGTTCAGCGCGGTCCGCCCGGTCCGGGCGATCCGAGCGACGGCGACGGCCGCGGCCGCTGTCGGAGGGCTCCGCTTCGGCCTCGGCCTCTTCGGGCACGGACTCGCCGACCGAGGAGGCCCGGAGCAGGCCGAGCTCGCGCTGCCGCTGGGTGAAGGCCACCAGCTCACCGGCATCTACAACGTGCTGGTCGTCATTCCAGAGCAGGGAGGACAGCGCGTGCCCGTCGGTGAGCCGCTCGCCCTTGTCGAGCAAGATCTGCACGTAGAGGGTGCGGATGGACTTGAGCAGGTCCTCGGCGTCCCGCTGGAGCACAAAGTGGGCGGTGTTGGAGCGCACCGGCTCACCGCTGGTGTGAACGAGCTCACCCGCGTACTTCAGGGCGTTGATGACCGCCCGCACCACCCGAGAGGGCACCACGGGGTCGGTCTTGCGGCAGCGGCGGGCGATGTCGCCGTAGACGTAGGTGAGCGTGTTGCGCTTCTTGCGCTGCTGGCGCTCGATCACGTGATCGACGAACTCGTGCACCACCGTGTGGCGCGCCATGTGGCCCACGGGGAACACGCCGGCGGCGATGAGCACGCCCTGCAGGCGGTCGGCCTCGCCGTCCAGCTCGAGCAGGGGGCCGTGCTGGACGTCCTCCTCCTCGGCGGCCGGGGCCTCTTCGACCACGGCGGCGCGGGGGCGCGGGAGCTCCGGCGCGCCCGGCTGCTCGACGCGGTAGCCGCCGGCCTTCTCGTCGCGGATCAGCCGCACGAGGCCCTTGTCCTGCGCCAGCTCCAAGAAGCGGGCAAAACCCGAGAAGCCGAGCTCGTTCTCGTCGAAGGCCGGGGCCTTGCGGAGGATGCCCTGCTTGATGATGCCTCCGTGAACCGGCCCGGGCTCGTCCTTCTGGATGCCGGCGATGGTCTCGACCAGCAGGGCGAAGGCGACGTCGCGCGACATGGTGGTGGCGGGGCGGGTGGAGCGGGGGCTGAGCTCCTCTTCGTCCTCCTCCTCGGGCACCTCGACGGCCGCGGCCTTGCGCAGCGAGTCGTAGAACATGAACTCGTCGCAGCACTCGACCAACAAGCGGCTGGTGCTCCCGCGGGTGCCGATGCCAATGACGCGCTTGTCGAGCTCCTTGAGGCGCATCACCAGCGGCGTGAAGTCGCTGTCGCCGCTGAGCAGGACGAAGGTGTCCACGTGGGGCCGGGTGTAGGCGATCTCCATCGCGTCCACGACCAGGGCGATGTCGGCGCGGTTCTTCTCCGCGCCGCGGTAGCTCGTGAGCTCCACCATCGTGACGCCCTCTTCGAGCAGCTTTTGCTTGAAGCGGGCGAAGCGGCCCCAGTCGCCGTAGCTGCGGGCCACGAGGATGCGCCCCTTGTCCTTGAGGCGACGGAAGACCGCGCGGACGTCAAACCGACCGAGGCCCTCCTTCTCCGTGCCGGCGGCGAGGTTCTCGAAGTCGATGAGCACGCACAGCTTGTGTTCCAAGGCGGATCCAGGGCGCGGGGTAGGCAGAGGGAGCGGCCTTGCCAGCCACCCGTTCCTGCGCAGCCTATCCCCTGCGCTGCCCCGCGGCCCCCGACCCAAAGCCGGTTAGGTCCACCTGCCCGCCCGCGCCGGCGGGGCACCCGAACGAGGGAGACGTTGATGCACCCAGCCGACGGGCCCGCGGCCTTCGACCAGTTCCACGGCACCGCTCGCTACATTGTGGACGACGACCTTCAGGCGGACGTCAACGCCGCCATCGCCTTGGGCCGCCCGCTGCTCGTCCGCGGCGAGCCCGGCACCGGCAAGACCCAGCTCGCCCACGCGGTCGCCGAGGGCCTGGGGCTGCCGCTGCTGTCCTGGCACGTGAAGTCGACCACCAAAGCGCAGGAGGGGCTCTACCACTATGACGTGGTGCAGCGCCTCAACGACAGTCGCTTCGCGGCCGTCGACGGCATCGACGTGCGCGAGCTCCGCAACTACATCAAGCTCGGCGTGCTCGGCCAAGCCTTCCGCGCCAAGGGCCGGGTGGTCCTGCTGATCGACGAGATCGACAAGGCGGACGTGGAGTTCCCCAACGATCTGCTCCGCGAGCTCGACGAGATGGCGTTCACCATCCCCGAGCTGGACGAGACGGTGCGGGCGGCGCAGCGACCCGTCACCATCATCACGTCCAACGCCGAAAAAGAGCTGCCAGATGCCTTTTTGCGGCGCTGCGTCTTCCACTACATCAAGTTCCCCGAGGCGGCGCGCATCAAGCAGATCGTGAACGCGCACCTGCCGGGCCTCGACGCCGCGCTGATCGACGCCGCGGTCCTGCGCTTCTACGGGGTTCGCCGTACCCAGGGGCTGCGCAAGAAGCCGAGCACCTCCGAGCTGCTCGACTGGCTGATGGTGCTCGCGCGCGCCGGGGTGGCGCCGGCGGACATCGCGCGAAAGACGCCCTTCCTCTCGGTCTTGGTGAAGCAAGAGCGCGACCTGGAGCTGATCGGCAGCCGACCCATCGCCGAAGGTTAGGCGCCGCGCGCAAGGAGCCCCATGTTCGACCTGCTGCTGCTGAACCTACGCCGAAACGGCGTCCTGGTGGGCGTCGGTGAGTGGCTGAGCTTCTTGGACGCCCTGGGCCAGGGGCTCGCCGGCACGCTGCCCGAGCTCTACCGGCTCGGGCGGGCGCTGTTGGTGCACCGCGAGTCCCAATTCGACGCCTGGGACCAGGCGTTTCAGGCCACCTTCGCCGGGGTGGAGCTGCCCGAGAAGCTGTCCGAGGAGCTGCAGCGCTGGCTGGCCGACGCGGCCCGGCCGAGCCGCCCGACGCGCGAGATCACCCTGAGCGACGAGGAGCTCCGGCGTGAGTTCCTCAAGCGCTTGGCCGAGCAGAAGGAGCGGCACGACGGCGGCTCCCACTGGATCGGCACCGGCGGCGACTCCCCCTTCGGTCGCCAAGGCAGCGCCAGCAAAGGCGTTCAGGCCGGCGGCGGCGGCTCCCGCAGCGCCATCCAAGTGGCCATGGATCGGGAGTGGGAGAGCTACCGGACCGACCGCCAGCTCGACCACCGCGACATGATGGTGGCGCTCCGGGCCCTGCGCAACCTCCGCCGCGAGGGGGCCGAGGAGCTGAGCCTCGACGACACGATCGACCGCACCGCCCACAACTGCGGCGACGTCCAGCTCGCCTTTCGGCCCGAGCGCATCAACCGGGTGCACCTGCGGCTGATCCTCGACACCGGCGGCTCGATGAGCCCGCACGCCGCCTTGGTCACCCAGCTGTTCACCGCGGCCAACGAGCTCAAGGGCTTCAAAAGCTTCGAGGCCTGGCACTTCCACAACGTGCCCTACGGCCACCTCGTCCGGGACTACCGCAAGGGCGAGCGCACGCCCATCGAGGAGCTGCTGCACGCCTGGCCGACCGGCAGCCGCCTCGTGTTCGTCGGCGACGCCTCAATGGCCTCTTACGAGCTATTTCAGCCGTTTGGATACTATGGCAACGCCGCGACCCAGAGCAGCGGCCTCGCTTGGCTGCAGCGCATCCGGCGCCAATTCCCCCACAGCGTCTGGCTGAACCCCGACCCCGAGCGCTGGTGGGACCACCCCACGGTTCGGGCGATCGGCTCGGTCTACCCGATGTTTCCGCTCACGATCGACGGGCTTCGCGCGGCGGTCCGCAAGCTGCGCGCCCACAGCTGATCCTTGTCCGGCTCGGCGCGGCCGCATACGGCGCAGCGCAGCACCCCACCGGAGGTCCTCCGGCGCGCCCTTGAAGGCGGCGCCGCGCGGCCGGCGGGTGCGCACCATCCAACGGGAGGTTCCAATGAAGATCGAAGGGAGCAAGTGGCTGGTCACCGGTGGCGGCTCGGGCATGGGCCGGCACTTCACGCTCGGGCTGGCCAAGCTCGGCGCCGACGTCGCCTTCTGCGACATGGGCGCCGAGAGCATCGCCGCGGTCGTCGCTGAAGGCGAGGGCCTCCCCGGCAAGGTGCGCGGCTACACCTGCAACGTGGCCGACTCGGCGCAGGTCGATGCCTGGGTCGCCCAGGCCAGCGCCGACATGGGCGGGGCCAACGGCCTCATCAACAACGCCGGCATCATCCGCGACGGCATGCTCATCAAGAAGGACAAGGCCACCGGCGAGGTCTCGGGCCTCTCCGACAGCAAGTGGCAGCAGGTCATCGATGTGAACCTGACCGGCGTGTTCAACGGCACCCGGGCCTTCGCCAAGCACCACGCCGAGACCGCCGACGGCCAAGAGGCGGTCATCGTGTCGATCTCGTCGATCAGCCGCGCGGGCAACCAAGGCCAGTCCAACTACTCGGCCGCCAAGGCCGGCATCGTCGCGATGACCAAGCTGTGGGCCGGCGAGCTGGCCCGCTACGGCATCCGCACCGGCTGCATCGCCCCGGGCTTCACCCGGACCCCCATCCTCGAGGGCATGCCCCCGGCGATGCTCGAGAAGGTGGTGGCGCCGGTGCCCCTCAAGCGCATGGGGGAGCCCGAAGAGATCTTCATGGCCGTGAAGTTCATCGCCGAGTGCGGCTACTTCACCGGCCGCTGCATCGACGTCGACGGCGGCCTCGTCCTCTGATCGACGCGGGCGGGGGCCTTCAGCGCCCCCGGACCCAGGCGGGGTCGGGCCGCAGCCCCAGGCGGCGCAGCGCGTCGGCCGCCCGAAGACACGGCACGCCGAAGCGCTCGCCATCGACCCACCGATCCACCAGCCGCTCCATGCGAACGGCGAGGTGGCCCGGCGGGAGAGCGGCGAGCGCCGCCGGGCTCTGCAAACGGGGGTGCGTGACGCCATCTTCGCGCAGCGTGCTCCAGGCCGAGGGCGCGCCGCTGCTGCCGGCCGGCCGAAAAGCCACCCGGCGCCGCCAGCGCTCCAGGGACAAAAAGCCGCCCCGCTCGGCCGGGCGCAGCGCGTCGGGCAGCGGCGCGTCGGCCCGCAACAGCAGGTCCAGCAGGCGGAGCTCGGCGTGGTGGGGCCGCTGCACGAGGCCGAGGCGCAAGGCCTCTCCGGCGCTCACCCGATCGCCCCGACCGAGCGCGCGCGCCGCCTCGTCCGCCCAGGCATCGGCGCGCTGACCGCTGCTCCCGCGGGGCAAGCCCGGCGGATCGACCGGGCAGAGCCAGGCCCGCTCGACCCAGCGCCCCTCCTCGCCGTCCCGCCGGCGGCTCCGGGCGAGCAAACGGGCGGCCCAGTCGCCCTCCCCCAGCGCGAGCGCCGCGCGCGCCGCCTCGGCCAGCAGATCCGGCGGCACCTCCGGCCCCTCGGTGAGCTGGGTGATGGCCAGCCGCGCCGCCCGGCCCAAGCCCGACATGGCCGGGGCCAGCAGCGCGATGCGATAGGCTCGGATCGCCGAGAGCCCACAGCGGAGCGGCCAGCCCGACGGCGCGCCGGCCGACGGGGGGGCCGACCCGCTGGCGCCCGCCCACGGCAGCTCCATCACAATGACCGGCGGGCTCGGTCGACCGTCTTCGCAGCGGCGGCCCCCCTCCGTCGCACCGGCCGGACCCCAACCAGCGGGCCGCGGCACGGTCGCACCAAAGGGCTCGGTGGAGGCCGCGCTAAAGGGCGCGGCGAAGGGCGCGGTGAAGGGCGCGGGGCGGGCCGGGGCGGAGACAGGGGCGGAAACAGGGGCGTTGAGCACGTTCATTGGACCTCCACCCCCGACCCTCGCAAGGCCCATGCCACCGAAAGATCAAGCACCTCTGTCTTCGTCGCGCCCCCGACCGCCCCGACTGACCGTCGCTGACCGTCGCTGACCGTCAGGCGCCGGTTCAACGCAGCCCCCCGAGGTCCCATGCCCCGCCCCGCTTCGGCCCGCCCCGCTTCGGTCCGTCCCGCCCACCGCCGCGCCGCCCGCCGCGCCGCCCTGGGCGCCGGTTCGGCCCTCGCGCTCGCCCTCGCCCCCGCGGTCCTCCTGCCGGGCGTGGCGCGGGCCGAGTGCGCCGTAGACGTGCTGAAGGCCCGACTGAGCCGCGATCTCGAGGCACGGCGGGAGCGGGTCTGGATCTACGCCGAGGCCGAGCCCCTGCCCTGCCGCTCGATCCGCCTGCCGGTCGATCCGGGCGCCGAGCTGGTGCGGGCGAAGGTCCGCCTCCGCCGCGGCGATCGGCGAGACAGCCGCCTCGGACCCGAGCGCCTGCGGCTGAGCGACGACGGTGGGGGCGGGCTCGAGCTGCAGATCGCCGTGCCCGAGCTGCAGCCGGGCGAGGTCCTGGCCTTGGACCTGCGCTGGCGCCTCGACCCCCGCCAGGGCCTGAGCTGGCGCCCCGGCGCGTACGGTCCGGCCACCCGCCCCACGCTGCGGATCCCCCGCGGCGCCCTCCGCACCGCTCTCCTCGAAGCGCCGCCCCCAGACGCCATCCTCGCGCCCGAGCGAGCCGCCGCTGGCGCCGTGAGCTGGCTCATCCCCAGCCGCTCGGGGTCGCCCCGCGCGCCCGTCCAGGCGGGGGCGGCGGTCCACCTCGACCTGCGCCCCGCGGGTCCGGGGGGTCCGGCCGAGCCGCCTTCGGGCCGAGAGCGCCGCGCCATTCAGGTGCCGATGGCCGCGGGCGAGGGCGCCTTCTTCCCCTGGCCGGCCGGCTCGACCGACCGGAGCTGCACCGCCACCGGGGGAGCGGCAGCGCACAGCGAGCCCATGGGCTGCAGGCTCACCGCCGAGAGCGACGGCCTGGGCGCTGTTTCGGTCGAGCAGCCCCTGAGCGTCACCTGGGACTTCAGCGCCGCCGCTTGGCCGGGGTCCCCGGTGACCGCGGCCTCCCTCACCGTGTCGATCGACGGCGCCCCGCTCGCCTGCGCGCCCGGCCAGCCCT
>CANHON010000129.1 GCA_947462115.1 Deltaproteobacteria bacterium
CGGCGTCGGCCCGAGGCGGGGCAGGCGCACCGGGCCCTGCCCGGGCTCCTCGACTTCGAGGCGCAGCTCCACCAGCTCGACGGTCGCCCCCGACCGAGCGGGCCCCACCTCGGCCGCAAAAGCCTGCTCAAAGCGCTGGACCCAGGCAGCCCACACGGTTTGGACCGCCGAGGGCTCGGCCCGCAGCGCCTCGAGCTCCGCCGGCGCCACCCGGACCGCGAGCGCGCCGTCGGTGCCGCGGTAGCGCAGGGCCGCCGACAGCCTGGGCGCCCCCCAGCCCGGCGCCCCGGCGAGCAGCGCCGTGACCCCCGCGAGGATATCGTGCTGGTGGGCTCCTTCGGGGATGGGGACCACAGCGGTGGCGCGCCGGCGCGACAGGCCCACCCCCACCGCGGACAGCACCCCGGCGAGCTCGGGCACGAGCACGGTGCGGATGCCGAGCCGGCGCGCCACCCCGCAGGCGTGACCGGGCCCGGCGCCGCCGAAGGCCACCAGGGCGTGCTCGGCAGGGTCGACGCCGCGCTCGGCCGCGAACCGGCGCACCGCGCGCGCCAGGGCCTCGTGGGCGACGGCCTGAAAGCCGAGGGCGACGTCCACCGGGTCTTTTCCGGGGTCGAGCGCCGCCACCGCCCGCTCGGCGGCCTCGACGTCCAGCGGCCCGGTCGCGGCGGCCCCACAGACCCGCGGAAAGCCCGGCAGCCGGCCCAGCATGGCCTCGACGTCGGTGAGCGTCGCCGGACCGCCCCGGCCATAACAAGCGGGCCCAGGACGGGCGCCGGCGCTGGCGGGACCGACGGTGTAGACGCCGTTCTCGACCCGAAGCAGGCTGCCGCCGCCCGCCGCCACGGTCGAGAGCCGCACCGCCGGCACCGCGAGGCGCAGGCCGCCCACCTCCACCTGCTCGCAGCGCTCCACCTCGGGATCGACCCGGCAGACATCGGTGGAGGTGCCGCCCATGTCAAAACCGAAGGCCGGGCTCGCGTCGGCCTCGGCGGCCACCGCGCTGGCAGCGACCGCCCCGCCCGCGGGCCCGGAGAGCACCGCCTGGGCGCCCCGCCAGCCGGCGTCCTCGGCCTGGGCCAAGCCGCCGTCCGAGCGCAGGTAGAGCCCCGGCGCGCGCGGCAGCAGGGGGCTGGTGAGCGCGTCGGCGAGCGTGGTCTGGACGCGAGCCAAAAAGCCGACGGAGGGGCTGACCTCGTGGCCGAGGCTCACCTGAACAAAACCCGCCTCCCGGCACAGCGCGCCGACCTCGCGCTCCAGCGCCGGCCGAAGGGGCCCGTGCAGCAGCACCACCGCCGCCGACAGGCAGCCCGCCGCCCGCGCCGCCGCCAGCCCCGCCCGCGCCTCTTCGACGTCCAGCGGGGTGATCACCGCGCCATCCGCCCCGAGGCGGGCGCTGAGCCCGAGCGTGGCGCTGCAGAGGGGCGGCGCGCGCTGGGTGAACAGCCCGAACAAGGCCGGGCGCGTCTGGTCGCCGAGGGCCGCGAGCTCTTCGAGGCCGGCGGTGGTGACCAGCAGCACGGGCGGCCCGCTGCGCTCCAGCAGGGCGTTGGTGGCGACGGTGGTGCCGCGCCGCAGCGCGCTGGCCCCGGCCGCGCAGTCCTCCAGGGAGACCCGGTCGGACAGCACCTTTTGGAGCTCGATCCCCCCATCTGGGCGCAGCCGCACCACGTCGGTGAAGGTGCCGCCCTGGTCCATCCAGACCTGATCGCCGTCCGCGCCGCTCATGGGGCCGCTCCGTCCGCCGAGGGGCGGGGCGCAGGCCTCGCCGCTCCGGGCGCTCCGCTCAGGGCTCGTAGCTGCCGGAGGCGATGTCGGAGGCGTTGCCGGCGGCGTCGTAGAGCCCCACGTCAATGCCGTAGGCCTTGGTGGCGCTCACGCCCCGCACGCCGAACAGGAGCACCCCGGCGTCCTCGAGCTGAACCTCCGGGTCCTCGCCGATGGTCCACGGGCCAAAGGCGCTCGGATCGGCGCCCTCGGGGGTGACGGTCACCTCGAGCGCACCGCCGTCCTCCACGTCATTGTCGGCGTCTTCGAAGCCCACCCGCACCACCAGGGCCGCCTCTCCGCCGAAGTCCGGCTCGAAGGTGATGTCCACGGCGGTGATCGCGGGCGCGGAGCCGGCGCCGGCCGAGCCATCGCCCGCGGCGTTGTCGTCAAAATCCCGGCCACCGCTGGTGAGCACGGCCTCGCTGTCGGACTTCTGACTGCAGCCGACCAGGAGGAGGAGGGCCGCTGCAGACGCTGGCGCGAGGATTGACTTGAACATGATGCGCTCCCTTCCCGAAGACGACGGGGAGGTCGGACCACCAACGCACCGGCGGTCGACCTGGGCCGGGGCAGGCGCCTCGGCGAACCGCCCCACCATACAATAAACAGCGGCGCCGCGCAGGGTGGTCGCCGCCGCGACCGCCCACCCGCCGCCGAGGTGCCCATGAAGCGAGCCCTGATCAGCGTTCTATTGCCGATTGTGGTGGTCCTGGTCGGGGTGGTGGCCTTCATTTGGTGGGAGCGTGGCGCGCCGCCCGGCATGCGGCCCACCCCCGAGGACACCCAGCCCTCCACCGTCACCCTCGACCACCGGGGCGTGCACATGCCGATCACCGCCCACTTGGCGGGCCGCATCGAGCAGCGCATGGACGGCGAGACCTTCCACCTCTACCCGGTCTTCGACAAGGGCGACCGGGACGGCCGACACGCGCGGGTCATCCTGCGCACGCGCCTGACCCCGAGCACGCTCTACACCTACGAGGAGCGCACCGTGACCGGCTTCGCCCGACCGCCCGGCCGCCTGCTGCCGAAGTCGGCGCGCGACGCCTTCGAGAAGCGGGGCTACTCCCTCGACGAGCACCTCGTGCTGGTCGATGAATGGGAAGATCTCGCGGGCACCCCGCCCAAGGGCTGAGGGCGACCCAGCGCGCTCAGCCCGAAGCGAGCACCGCGCGCAGCACGTCGAGGAAGTACAGGTTCTCGGCGGTGATCCCGAGGGTGACCCGGAAGTACTCGTCGTAGCGCTCGCCGGCGTAGGGCTCAAAGGCCTTGATCAGCACGCCCCGCTCGGCCATGCGGGCCTTGAGCCAAGCGCCGGTGCGCCCGTCGGTGAAGCGCGCGAACACGAAGTTGACCTGGGTGGGGAAGGCCTCAATGCCCGGCAGCGCGTTCATCCCGTCGATCAGCACCCGGGCCTCGCGGGCGCACTCGGCGCGCACAAAAGGCAGGTGCTCAGGGTCGTTGAGGCCGGCGACGACCATCGCCTCTTGCAGCATGCCGATGCGGTAGTCGGTGAGCTGCTTGTCGAGCTCGCGCACCAGCTCCGGCCGGGCGAGCAGGTAGCCGACGCGGATGCCCGCGAGCCCATAGGCGAAGGAGAAGGTGCGGCTGACCAGCAGGTTGGGGTAGCGCGCCACCATCGGCGAGATGTACTCGTGCTCGGCCTCATCCACGTACTGGACGTAGGCCTCGTCGATCCAGAAGGTGCTGCTCGGGTAGCGCTGCAGCAGCGGCTCCAGCTGCGCCCGCGTGATCAACACGTTGCCGGTGGGGTTGTTCGGCGAGGTGATGTAGACGAAGCCCTCTTGTTTAGCGAGACGAGCGTCCAGCAGGCCCACGTCGAGCTTGAAGCCGTCCTCGGGCCGCAGGGGCAACATGTGCACCGTGAGGCCCAGCTCCGAGGCCTTGCGGGGCACCTTGGAG
Organism: Deltaproteobacteria bacterium; assembly: GCA_947462115.1. Taxonomy (GTDB): domain Bacteria; phylum Myxococcota_A; class UBA796; order UBA796; family UBA2385; genus JAEUKK01. Next base: position 3,694 of record CANHON010000129.1, read on the forward strand.
TAGGTGAGCCGCGGCGTGATGATCGGGTAGCCGTTCTTGGCGAGCAAGTGGCGCGCGACCCGCCGGGGGCTCGACTTGATGGCCTCCTTGATCACGTGGGGCACCACCTGCTTGAGGATGGGCCCCGACCCATTGCGCAAAAAGACGTGCTCTGGCGTCACCCCATCGCGGGCGGCGATGGTGGACCGGAGCCGATCGTTGTTGGCGTCGGTGTAGTTGCGCAGGGCCGTGCGGCTGTTGAACTGCTGCATGGCGTCGAGCGAGGCCTGCGGGCAGTAGGTGCCGTCGTTGAGGCCAAGGTTGAGCGGCAAGCTCACACCAGCGGGCAGGTCGGCCTTGCTGTTCATCGGGTCTCCGAGGGGAACGTCGTCGCTGAGGCGGCGGCGGCGGCTATCCACCGACCGCCGCCTTGACCACGCGTGGGCTTAGCGGCTGCGGCGGAGGGCGCTGCGGCCGGCGAAGCGCCCGGCGCTGCCGAGCTGCTCCTCGATGCGCAGGAGCTGGTTGTACTTGGCGACCCGCTCCGACCGGCAGGGCGCGCCGGTCTTGATCTGGCCGGCGTTGGTGGCCACCGCGAGGTCGGCGATGAAGGTGTCTTCGGTCTCGCCCGAGCGGTGCGAGATCACCGTGGTCATGCCGGCCCGGTGCGCCATCTGGATGGCTTCGAGGGTCTCGGTGAGCGAGCCGATCTGGTTGACCTTCACCAAGATGCTGTTGGCCGAGCCCTCGAGGATGCCCCGGCTGAGGCGCTGGGTGTTGGTCACGAACAGATCGTCGCCGACGAGCTGGACCTGCCCGGCGAGCCGCTCGCTGAGCAGCCTCCAGCCGGCCCAATCGTTCTCGTCGAGGCCGTCTTCGATGCTGACCAGGGGGTAGCGCGCGCACAGCCCGGCGTAGAAGTCGACCATGCCCGCGGCGTCGAGCACCTCCCCGCCGAGGTGGTAGCCATCGGCCTGGTAGAAGCCGCTGGCCGCCACGTCGAGCGCGAGGTGAATGTCCTCCCCCGGGCGGTAGCCGGCCTTCTCGATGGCCTCGACCAGCAAGCTCAAGGCCTCCTCGTTGCTCCCGAGGTTCGGCGCAAAACCGCCCTCATCGCCCACGGAGGTGGACTTTCCGCGCTTCTTGAGGACCGACTTGAGGGCGTGGTAGGTCTCGGTGCCCATGCGGAGGGCGTCGGAGAAGCGCTCGGCGCCGGTCGGCACCAGCATGAACTCCTGGATGTCCACGTTGTTGTCGGCGTGGGCGCCGCCGTTGAGCACGTTGAGCAGGGGCACCGGCAGCAGGTGGGCGCCGAGGCCGCCGATGTGCCGCCACAGGGGCACCTGCAGCGTGGCGGCCGCCGCCCGGGCCACCGCCATGGACACGCCGAGGATGGCGTTGGCGCCGAGGTTGCCCTTGTTGGGGGTGCCGTCCAGATCGATCATCGCGGCGTCGATCTCGCGCTGGTCGTGCACGTCGAGGCCGACGAGGTGCTCGGCGATCCGGTTTACGTTGTGGAGCGCGGCCTCCACCCCTTTGCCGAGCCAACGGCTGGCGTCCCCGTCGCGGAGCTCGACGGCCTCGTGCTCGCCGGTGCTCGCCCCGCTGGGGACCGCGGCGCGGCCGACCACGGAGTCCTCCGTCACGACGTCCACTTCAACCGTTGGGTTGCCGCGGGAGTCCAAAACCATGCGCCCGTGAACTTCGAAGATCGCCGCCATTGTCCCCTCCAGGAATGAGGATGGTCGCGGTATCGCCGGCCCCACACCTTTGCAAGCGCCCCGCCTGGGCGATACTCCGCCGCCAATTGGCCCCGGTAGGGCGGAGGGCGGGCCCGCCCCGGCGGGCTCCCCGGGACGACCACCGGCAACCTGCAGGAAGCCAGACATGCGTCACCGCCTCCACCTCCCCTTCGGTCCGGCGACCGGCCTCGCGCTCGCGCTGCTGCTGGCGGGCCCGGCCGCCGCCGCGCCCCAGGTCGCCGACCACAAGACCACCGTGACGGTGAACCTTCAGGGGCCGGTGGAGGTGCCGCTGGTCTCCGCCCTCGACGGCAGCCTCGTGCCCTGCGTGTGGGTGCAGTTCGGGGACGACCCGGCCAGCCGGGCGCTGATGGCCCTGGAGATGGGCGACGACGACGTCGTCCTGAGCGACGCGGCCATCACCCGGCTCGGCGGGGTGCTCAAGGGCAAAGAGGACGCGCCCTTCCGCACGGCCCGCTTCGAGCGGGTGTCCATCGGCGGCCTGCAGCTCACCGGGCTCGAGGTCGTCAACCGCTCCTCGCTGGCCCCAGGCCCGAGCCTGCCCGGGCAGCTCTTCCCGGGCGAGGGCGCAGCGCCGGAGGGGACCCTCGGCCTCGGCGCGCTGCGCGGCCTGAGCTGGTCGATCGAGCCCTCGGCGGGTCGGGTGCGCTTCCGCCCCGGCGCGGACGGGCCCGCCCTGCTCGCCGAGCTCGGCGGCCAGAGCCTGCCCCTCCAGCGCAGCGCGGCGCTCAAGCTCGAGCGGCCCAACGAGACGCTCCATCAGCCAGCCGGGCTGCCCCTCGCCGCCTTGCGCCTGCGGGCCCCGACGCCTGGGACCCCTGCGGTCGAGGCGCCGCCGGTCACGCTGGCCTTGAGCACCGGCCGCCCCACCTCGAGCGTGGACCGGACCACGCTCGGCGCGCTGCCCGCGGGCGCCGCCGAGGCCCGCATCGCCGACCGCCGGGCCCGCCCCCTCGAGGTGCAGCTCGGCGGGGTGAGCGCCGCGGCGGTGGTCAGCGAGACGAGCCAGCTCGCCGTCTACCAGCAATTCAAGAAGAACGACCTCGCCGCCATCGTGCCCGGCTGGATCGGCGCCGATGTCCTTGGCCAGCTCGATCTCGCCTATGACCCCGGCAGCGACAGCCTCGCCCTGCGGGCCGGCGGCGGTCGCAGCGCCGCCTCACCGGTGGCCGCCCGCCTCGCGGACGCCGAAGCCGCCCTCCAAAAAAGCATCGCTGACACCAAAGACAGCGCAGAGGGCAAGCCCAAGGGCACCGCCGCTGCCTGGACCTCCGTCGCCGCCGCCCGCCGCGCCGCGGGTGACCTGCGCGGCGCGGTCCAAGCCCACGAGGCCGCCGCCCAGCTCGACGCCAAAAGCTGCGCCGCCCAGCTGTCGCTCGGGCAGGCCTTGTTGGCGATCGGCGAGCCGGCCGCGGCCGAGACCGCGCTGACCGCCGCCTCGACGCTCTGGCACGCCTGGGGCGACCTCTCCCCGGAGGTGCGGAGCGCGCTGGACAAGCCGCTGGCCCGCGCCAAGAAGAACAACACCCCCTACTTCTTCCGGCCCGAGGACCTCGGCTTCGTCGAGGTCTCCGACATCTCCGAGGCGGATGTTCGCAAGGGCGCCCCGCCGCCCAAGATGCCGGGCGAAGGCGCCGAGATCACCGTGCAGCCCAGCGCCTGCCACCAAGCCGACGCCTGGCTGGCCGCGGTGCAGGGGCAGCGGGGCCGGGAGGGCGCGGCCCTCCAGCTCTACACCGAGCGCTACGACCTCGACCCCAACCTCGCGCTGGTCGCGGGCAACGCGCTGCTCGCCTGGGGCGAGGCCCCCGCGGCCATGGCGCCCTTCCGACAGTCGATCAAGAGCTTCGGCGCGCCGTCCAGCCCTGGCTTGCAGCGCGTGGGCCTCGCCATCGCCACCCACATGGCCGGCGGTGACGCAAACCGCGGGGGCGACCTCGCGGCGGGGCTCGCCGCCAAGGCAGCAGAGGCCGCGCCCCACGACCCCCTGATCACCGAGATCTACGCCACTTTGCTCATCGCCAGCGAGGGCCCGGCCGCCGCCACCGCCGCGCTGCGCGCCTTCGCCCGGGCCCGGCCCCGCAGCGTCGCCGCCCAGCTCGCCTACCTGCGGGCCGCCCAGGCCGCCGCCGACGCCGGTGCCACCGCCGAGGCCGCGGCCGCCACGATGAGCGCCGCCGCGCTGCTCCGCGCCCTCGACCCCGAGCAGCCGGCCGGCTTCGCGACCCTCGCCCTCGCCGAGGCCGCTGCCGGCGATCCCGCGCGGGCCGCCGCTGCCGCCGCCGAGGCCGTCCGGCGCGCCCCCGGAAGCGCCCTCTCCCACATCGCCGCCGCCGCCGCCGCCCGCGCCCAGGGAGACCAAGCGGCCGAGGCCGCCGCGCTCAAGGTGGCCCGCCGCCTCGCGCCCTTCCACCCGGCCCTCGCCGCCCAGTGACCCAGCGGGGCGGCGCCGCTCCACCCCCGCGTGGCGGGCGCTCAGGGCTGCAGAGCCGCGCGACCCCACCGGGCGGCGAGCGCGGGGTCCCCCGCCGCGTCGATGGCCGGCAGGAGGGCGGCCGCCTGCTCCACCCGCTCATCGCCGTAGATCTGCACCAGCAGCCGGCTGCGCGCCACGGTCGCCGCGGGCGCCCCCCGGGCCGCCGCCGCCTCCACCCACCGCGCCGCCTCGGTCGGTCGCTGCTGCAGCAGGGCCTGCTGGGCCGCCCCCATCGCCTGCAGCCAGGAGCCGTCCTCGCCGTGGCCGGGGGGCGCGTCGCGTCGCAGGTCGCGGAGGCCGTCGATGGCGTGCGGGTCGCGGGGCGCGGGCAGGGGCGCGTCGGCCGCCCCGCCGGTGGGCAGCAGCCCCTGCGCGTCGATGCAGCCGAGCAGCGCCTGCGCGATCCGCTCATGCCCCAGGTGGTTGGGGTGACACGCGTCGAGAAAAGCGTCATCGCCGATGTTCCCATGCTCCAAGAACACGCCCGCGACGTCGCAGCTCGCCGCGCCGCGCGCCCCGGCGATGGAGAGCAGATCCGCCCGCAACCGGTGGTTGCTGCGGTGGGGCCGGGTGTCGAGCCGCTCGGCGTGGAGCAGCGCCTCGATGCCGAGCATGCCCCGGCCCTCCGCCAGCAGCCGCTCGCCGAGGGCGAACCACTCCGCCCCGCTCAGGGCCGCCTCGTCGGCGGAGCGGAGGGGACATGGGGCCAGCGGGCGGGCCGCGGCGGGGCTCAGCGCACCGGCAGGTCGAGCAGCCCGAGGAGCTGGGTCAGCCAGGCTTGGTAGGGCTCGGTCATGAGCAGCACGACCTGCACCGCGAAGCTGATCACGCAGAGGGTGAGCATCCGCCCCGACCAGAGGCGCGCGCGCTGAAAGGCGCCGGCGTCCTCATCGCTGTAGAGGCCGTCCTCCACCCGCACCAGCTCGGCGTCGGACAACAGGTAAGCCCAGAGCGTGAGAATACCCCCCGGCACGCCAATCCCGCAAGGGATGCCAAGCAGGTTGAAGGGCAAGGCGAGGCCCAGCAGCAGGCGGATCCGCAGCAGCGAGGGCCCGGCCTCCCGGGCCGGCGCGGCGGGCTCGCCCGAAAACAAAGCCTCCACCTTCAAGACGGAGGCCTCCGAAAGAGGGCCCAGGGGCTCGGCGGGGCGCGCGGCGCTCGGCTCGCCCTCGGCGCTCACGGCAGCAGGCCGCGGAGCAGCCGAACGGTGGCCCCAGCGGCGGCGTCATCCATCTGAAGACCGCCGCCGTCGCTGCGGACGTTGATCACGCCCTCTTCGACGAAGGCTGCCACGGCGTTCTGCAGGTTGGCCAAGGAGAGGGCCTCCGGCCGCCGCAGCTCGTCGAGGGAGACGCGCTGCTTGCCCCAGTCTTGGATCAGGCGCGGCAGCTCGCGCACCGTGCAGTCTTTGTCGCGCAGCGCCCGCGCGCCTTCGAGCACCAGCAGGTAGCTCTCGATGAAGTTGCGGGTGATCTCCGCGAGCTCGGCCACCCGCCGCGGCTCCGACACCGTCAGCCGGGCCTCCGGGGCCTCGTGCACGCCGCCATAGGCGAGCAGGTCGCCGAGGGCCTCGCGCTCCAGCTCGTCGAGGCGCTGCTCGGGGTCCAGCGTGAACTCGTAGCGCAGCAGGAAGGTGAGCGTACGGAAGGTCTCGAAGACACCCCCGAGCTCGATGGCGGGCGCCTCGCGCTGGGCCCGCACGGCCGCGGCCAGCAAGCTCAGCGGGGCGAGCGCGTGGATCACGCTGTTTTTGTAGTACTCCAGGGTGATCCGACGCTCTGGCGCGACCGAGACGATGTCGCTGTCGCCGAGGCTGCGGGCGCTCCCGCCGTCGAGCACCCGGCTGACGATGCGCTCGCCCTCGAAGCGGCCCAGGGCCGAGGCGAAGCTGCGCGGCGCGAGCAGCGCCTCGTCGGCCCCGAGCGTACCGCGCCGCTGGAGCTGCCCCAGCAGGCGGGCGCAGCGCTCGCGGAGCTCGACCACCCGCAGGCTGCTGCGGCTCTGGGCGAGCAGGGCCAGGGCCACAAGGCCCGTGGGCAAAACGACGAGCTGGTGGCTGATCCGCACCATGAGGCGCTCGCCGGTGCGCTGCAGCACCTCTTTGCGCTGCCCCTTGCCGAGCTCGGCCCAGGGCGTGCCCAGCTCGCCGGTGACGCTGCGGGCGGCGATCGGCTCGCCCACCCGCAGGTAGACGCGACCGTAGCGCTTTTTGATGACCTGGCTGGCGGCGACCACCTGGCTGATGTCCTCGCCGCGCTTGGTCTCCCCGCCGAGCTCACGGGCGTAGGCGCCCTCCTCCGCGATCTGCTCGTAGCAGATCGCCATCGGCAAGAAGATGGCGTCGCGGTCCTCGCGCCCGCCGGAGGCCGCGTCCAAGATCATGCTCAGCACGCCGTGCTTGGCCGGGAGCAGCTTGCCGGTGCGGCTGCGGCCGCCCTCCAGGTAGAACTCGATGGGGAAGCCGTCGCGGATGAGCTGGCGGAGGTAGCGTTCAAAAACAACCGGGAAGACCCGCTCGCCCTTGAAGCTCCGCTTGATGAAGAAGCCGCCCACCCGCCGAAGCACAGTGCCCAAGGGGAAGAAGGCGAGGTTGTCGCCGGCGCACACGTGGGGGATGAAGATGTCGTGCTGGTAACAAACCCAGGAGATCAGGATGTAGTCGAGGTGGGAGCGGTGGCAGGGCACGAGGATCGGTGTGCCCTGGCGGAAGGCCGCCCGGATGCGCTCGGCGTCCTCGGGGCGCATGTCTACGCCGTTGAAAATACGGGTAAACAAGAAGCGACAGAAGTGATCCGCGAAGCGCACGAAGGGGTAGCTCATGCGGGCGGCGATCTTGTCGAGGGTGCGGTCCACCTCGGCGTAGACGCGGGCGGGCGTCCGGCCGGTCGCCGCCGCCTCCTCTTGGACCACCCGCCGAACCTCGGGGCTGCTCAACACGATGCGGCGCGTCCAGCGGTAGGGCCGGATGCGCGGACCGCGCAGCGTATGGGACTCCCGGTACAGGTAGCGGCGCAGGAGGATGCGGGCGGCCCGCGCTTGGCGGGAGACTGGGCCCTCGCCCACGCGGGCCGCGAGGGCCAAAAGGTCGAGGGGCACGCCAGCTTGAACGATGGCGGCGTCGCTGCGGGTGAGCACGGCCCAGAGCTTCTGCAGGGGCCCGGGCTCGTCCGCGGAGCC
>CANHON010000130.1 GCA_947462115.1 Deltaproteobacteria bacterium
CCGCCGACAGCAGGGGCCGGCCCGCCCAGGCCAGGACCCGGCGGCACAGCTCGGCGATGCGCCCGCCGCCGCGCAGGGCCGCCCGCCCGTCTGCCGGCCAGGGCGCGGCCAAGATCGCCAAGGCCGCGGCCATCGGCTCGACGAAGGCGGCGCGCTGCAGGCTCATGTCATCGGGGACCGGCACCAGGGCCGCGGTGGGCACCACGAGCTCCTCGGCGAAGGCGCCGTCGACGTCCAGGCCGAGGAAGCGCCCGTCGCTGAGCCGGGGCCGGACCGCGCAACGCCGGGCCCCGAGGGCGCGGATCAGCCCGGGGTCGCTGAGCTCGCCGACCAGCTCGTGGCCGAGCACCCGCCCCTCGGCCACCACGAGCTCGCCGCGGGCGGCCTGCACATCGGTGCGGCAGACGCCGGCGAGCTGCACCGCGAGGCGCGCCCAGCCCTCGGGCGCGGCGGGGGCCGGGCGCTCACACAGGCGCGGGCCGCTTGGGCTGGTGCAGATGGCGCGCAAGGGCCCTCGGGGGCGGCAGGCCAGGCCCTACTGGTAGAGCCAACAGTAAGTGACGCACTGCTGCGTGAACACGTTGCCCTGGCTGTCGGTGATCCCGATGCAGGTGTAGCTGGCCGGGCAGTCGGCCTCGGAGTTGCACTCCACGCCGCAGAAGGCGCCGTAGCCGCCGCCGAGGTTGAGGCAGACGTTCTCTTCGGTGCCGCACTGCTCGGGGTCGCTGCTGTTGCTGTCGCAGGGCCGGCAGTAGTAGCCCGAGGCCTCGTAGCACTCGCCGGTGGCGACGTCGCAGAACTCGTTGAAGTCACAGTCAAGGCTGGTGTTGCGGCAGCCGGCCGCGGCGCAGCTCCCGCCGTCGCAGAAGTCGCCGGGGTAGCAGTCGTCGTCGGCCCGGCAGCCCTGGGCGCACTCGCCGCTGTCGCAGTAGGCCTCCATGCCGCAGTCGGCGTCGGTGCCGCAGCGCTTGGCCTCGCAGGTGCCGTCCACGCAGCGGCCAAAGCCCGGGCAGGCCTCGGTCTCCGAGCACTCGATGACCTTCTCGTCCTTGCAGCCGGTCAGCGGGCTGAGCAGGGCGAAGGCGCCGAGCGACAAGCAAGAGAACGCGAGCGAAACAACGCGCAGCGGGGCGTTTTGGGGGAGCTCAGGGTGCACCGGTGTCCTCGCTCGTGCTGGAGGCCGCCAGCACCTTGTACTCGGCCACGATGGTGGACTCGGGCGGTGGGATGCGGGCGGGCTCGAATCGGATGGCGTTGCGGCTGGCCACGAAGGTGTAGTCTTCGCCCTGCACCAGCTCGCCGATGAGGCTGTCCTCGTCTTCGCCGGCGTAGAGCTTCACCACGAGGCTGCTGTAGTCGCAGGGCTCCGACAGGGCGAACTCCAGATCCAGGCCCGAGACCGTCAGGCCGAGCTCGACGGCGACCGGCGCCCAGTCCTCGGCGCAGATGCTCTCGACCGCGCCCTCGGTGCGGGTGCTGAGATCGACGTAGCGGGCGCCATAGGCGGCGGCCCCGCGGTCGGACTGGCAGGAGGGCTCGCCGTTGTAGGCCGGCACGTCCCGGCCCACCACCGCCGAGAAGTTGACGATGCCGTGGTCGCGGTAGGCCTCGGCGCCCTTGAGATCGCCGAAGAAGCGGTAGTAGTCGTCCACCGCCTCGCCGGAGTAGTCGTTCTCGTCCGAGACGAAGATGACCGACAGGTTGGCATCTTCGCGCAGGAAGCCGGCGTTCTCCCCGCTGAGCACCGGCTCGGTGAGGGCGGCCCGGGCCGCGGCGAGGCCGGTCTCGATGCCCGCGCCGCTGGTGCCCACGGCCACCATCTCGGAGAAGATGTCCTCGGCGCCCGGCGCGTCTTTGGTGAGCACCACGACGTTGTTGTTGAGGGTGAACAGGCCATCGGGCACGACCGCCACCGGCGCCCCGCCGTTCTGCGCGACCTCCGCCGAGCGCCCCACCACGAGGCGCTGCCCCGCGGCCAGCACGGTGCCCGCCGGGAAGGTGGCCCGGTTGCGTCCGGCGTCCGCGAGCGCGCAGCCCGCCAGATCGAGGTCGGCGCCGCTGAGGTTGGCGAGCTCGACCCACTCGCCCACCGCGTCGTCCACCGCGCTCGGGTCGGCCAAAAACTCGGTCACCACCACCTCGCCGGCCGCCGGGGCCCGGGGCGCGCCCGGCTCGCCCACCGGCAGGGGCACGGGATCGCCGCCGAGCCCGCAGCCGTCGTTCTCCGCGCCTGGGGTGCCGAGATCGCCGCCGCCGAAGGCCGAGGTGGAGCGGCACCAGGCGGTGGCGCTGTCGTTGCCGGTGGCGCTGGTCTGGCTCGGGTCGAGCTGCATGGCCACGCCGGCCTCGATCGCCCAGCTCCGCTCGAAGTTGACGCGCTCCAGGGTGCGGCCCGCGGCGTCGATGAACAAGATCTCGTCGTCGCCGCCCACCATGCGGCCGCGGCGGTCGTCGCTCACCATGTCGGTGGTGACCACGCCGAGCTGCCAGTCCACCTGGGCGCCGTCGAAGGCGCTGATAAAGCTGGAGAAGTTGGCGGCGAGGTTCTCTTGCTCTTCGACCATCGAGCAGGAGTCGTCCACGACCATCAGCACGTCCACCGCCCGCCGACGGCGCTGGCGAAAGACGTCCACCATGGTCTTTTGGGTGTAGCCGTAGTCGCTGCAGCCGGCGAGCGTGATGCCCGCGACGGCCAAAAGGTAGGGTCGCGCCCGCTTATTCACCCGCCACCTCCGACTCGCCGGTGACGCGCACCGACAGGCCCTCGATCAAGTAGAGCAGCAGCAGGTCGGTGACCGGGGGCGGCTGCGCCTTCCAGCTAAAGGACGAGTAGATGACCCGGCCGGCGTCGGAGTTGAAGCCGACCAGCAGCGGCACATCGCGCATCACCACGGCGCCTTCGCCGTCCAGCGACCGGTGCTCGATGTCGCCCCGCAGGTACACATCGACCCCGGGGCCGACGTCCTGCATGACCGCCCAGCTGTCAAAGTCGAAGCGCAGCTCCAGGGTGTCGCTCACCGCCACCTCGGCGAGGCCGGGATCGGTGATGGTCGCCACGACCGCGTCCGAGACGCCCACCTGGGCGGCGTCGGTGCCGTCCTCTTCGTGCAAGAAGCTGATCTTGTCCGGGAAGACCGACTCCACCAGATCGTAGGCCCAGTCCGAGACCACGAGGGTGCGCGAGCCCTCGAGGAAGGCGTTGACCGCCACGGCCGTCTGGGCGGAGGCCACGAGGCTGTCGTCGCTCTCCACGCCGTTGTAGACGTAGCGGCCGAAGCCGCGGGTGCCGGAGTTGACGAAGATGGCGTCGTAGTCGATGGTCAGCGGGTAGCCGTCCTCGTTTTGGCCCGAGAACAGCTGCTCGACGCTCAGCGCCATGCTGGCGTCGGCGGCCTCGGGATCGTAGACGGGGATGGCGATGTACCCCTCGAAAAGATCGGTAGCTACGCCATTTCGGGCGAGAGACTCCTCCACTCGGTCAAAGTCGCCGGTGCTCACGGCGACCCGCTCCACGGCGATGGAGGAGATCTTGTTGTCGCTTTTGCAGGCGACCAGCAGCCCCAAGGCGAGGGGCCAGACGCGCGGGTGGGCGGTCTTCATGGGCTACTCCAGGACCATCTGCTGCACGAGGTAGATGTAGGAGGGCGCGCGGTTGGTCTGGTAGATGCTGTCGGGCAGGCCAAACTCGGGGCCCTGGACGAAGCTGTAGGTGTAGACCGGGACCACGCCGGGCGAGAACAGGCTCATCTCCGCCGCGCTCATGGTGTGGGCGCCGTCGTCCATCGGGTAGGCGCCGCCCCAGCCCGAGCCGCCCTCCATGGGCCCCATCTCCTGCGAATTGAAGATGGAGAACACGAAGATGGCGTCGGGGTAGGTGCCGGCCGGCGTCCACTCGAAGGTGAAGGGCCGGGCGCGGTTGTGGGTGTAGTTGCTCCACAAGTTCGGGGCGAGCCACTCCCAGTCCGAGGGCACCGTCGGCTGCACCCGCGGGATGACGTACTCGCCGATGCCGTCGGGCTGGCCCTGGGTGTGCAGGTCGTACCAGTTGTCGGGCACGTAGTCGGCCATGGTCAGGCCCTCGGCCACGTAGGAGACCGTGCCGGACTCGGGGTCGTAGGTGCGGACCATCGTGATGACGTTGGCCTCGCTCTCCAGCCACACGTACTCGCCGGCGGGCACGGTCTGCGGGAAGGGGCAGTCGTCGGGGCCGTCGCCGACCTCGGCGCCGTCGCTGCTCGGGTAGACGATGACGCCGTTGAGATCATACAGATCCGGCTCCGAGCCCGAGGGCGGCGAGCCGGCCGACGGGCAGGCGCCGATGTCGATGCAGTCCTGGTCCGAGCAGTCGATCCAGCTGTCGAAGTCGTTGTCGACGCCATCGGCGCAGCTCGTCTCTTGGGGCTGCGGGCAGGGCGGGTCCAGCGGGATGTAGAAGGTGCAGCTCGCGCGCACCCGCTCGTCGATCTCGCCGGTGTTGTTGTCGCGCACCCGGACCACGGTAAAGCTCAGGTCGATGGCGACGTTCGACACGTCCCAGCCGCCGCCGATGACCTCGAAGGCCTCGGGGATGGCCACGCCCTCGTCGCCCACGGTGAGCTGCACGTCCCGCCCGCCGAGGGCCGCGGCGTTGCTCAGCGTCATGCGGCCGTACAGGTTCTCGCTGTCGAGCACGGTGACGCTGTCCACCACGATGTCGGCGTTGGGGCCGAAGCGGTCGTCGAAGCGCAGGCGGGGCGTGGCGCTGAGGAAGTCGGTGCCGCGGGCCTGGATGGTGAACTCGACGGTGTCGCCCTGCTCGGCGATCGGCGGATCGAAGGTGGCGGCGAGGCCCACCCGGTCGATCTTGAAGCCCTGCCAGTTGGTGACCCGCTCCCCGCCGCCGTTGTCGACGGTCACGTCGCGCCAGCCCGGCGCGGCGTCGATGTCCACCGTGACGGTGGCCGTGGCGAGGTTGTCGGTCAGCACGGTAAAGTCGCGCACCGTGACGCCCTCGCCGAAGTCCGGCCAGCTCACGCCCGGCGCCCAGGCGGTGTTTTTTCCGAGGAAGTCGATGGCCAAGGTCTCGCCCATGCGGCCGGCGTCGGGCTCGATGCGGAAGCTCTCGGCCACCACGGTGAAGGCGCCGGGCAGCAGGTAGGACTGGTCCTCGGAGACCACCGTCACGTCCCGGGGCCCGAGCGCGGCGTCCTCGGCGATCGTGATCTGGGCCCGCCCGCCGAAGCCGGAGTCCACGTCTACGCCGTTGACCACGATGCCCTCGCCCAAGTCCACCGAGGTGGCGCCGTAGGCGAGCATCGAGGAGGTGCCCTCCAGCCGCAGCTCCAGGTCGGTGCCGAGGCCGCCGAAGTCCGGGGCCACGCTGAGCGTGCCGGCCTCGGCGCGGCCCGCCTCTTCGCTGGCGCTGTCCTTGCCGCCGGCGCAGGCGGTCATCCCGAGCAGAACAATCAACAGCACGGCGTTGTGACGGGACATGGCGGCTCCGGAGCGCAAGGGCGACGCGGGTGTGGACCGCGCTCGGCTGTAGCATGCCACGCGCGGGCCCCGCTGGCGAAGCGCCGCCCCGATCCCCGGAGGCGGGCCGTCGACGCCAGCATCCGCCCTTAGCCCATCGTCCCGCGCCCACCACGCCCCCGCCACGCCCCCACCATGCCCCCACCATGCCCCGACCCCGGCCAGTCCTGGTCGGTCCCGCGGCCATCTTCGGCGCAGACTTGCCGGAGGGGGCATGGCGCGGCTATTCCTGCGGCACAGCGCCGCGTGGGCGCCGCCCGCCCGCTCGGGCCTCCGCCCACCGCCCCCCTCGCCGCCCGGCGCGACCTTCGTCGCCCCCCGGCATCCACCGGGCCGCTGCTCGCCCAGGCCCTGCACCGGCGACACCCCTTGTCCCCTCACCCTCGCTCCGAGAGCTGTCCATGATGAACCGCACCATCCTGATGCTCGCCCTGCTCGCGGGCTGCGCCACCACCGAGCAGGTCCAGAACCTCGAGAAGAAGGTCACCGACCTCGAGGCCAAGGTCACCGAGCTTGAGAAGCGCCCCGTCGGCCCCGCCGGCGCCAACAAGGAGCCCATCGACCCGGCCAAAGAAGAGGCCGCCGCCGCCGCGTACAAGGAGATCGACGATCTCATCAAGGCCGGCGACAACGTGGCCGCCGCCGACAAGGTCAAGGCCTTCACCGCGGCCCACGGCACCACCCAGGTCTACAAGCGCGCCAAGAAGAACCTCGACGAGCTCGCCGTGGTCGGCCAGACGGTCAGCGCCGACTGGGCCACCAAGATCGAGAAGTACTACCAGGGCGAAGGCAAGGTCAACCTCACCCAGGGCACCACGCTGGTGGTCTTCTGGGAGGAGTGGTGCCCCCACTGCAAGCGCGAGGTGCCCAAGCTCACCGAGACCTTCGCCAAGTACCAGGGCCAGGGCCTGAACGTGGTCGGCCTCACCCGCATCAGCAAGTCCAGCACCGAAGAGAAGGTCAACGCCTTCATCGCCGAGCAGAAGGTCACCTACCCGATGGCCAAGGAGAACGGCGCGCTGGCCGACGAGTTCAAGGTCGGCGGCATCCCCGCCGCCGCCATCGTCAAGGACGGCAAGGTCATCTGGCGCGGCCACCCCGGTCGCCTCGACGACGCCCAGATCACCAAGATGCTCGGCGGCTGATCCCGCTCACGCCGGCCCCCACCGGGGCCGCGTCGGCCGAGGGGGCCGCGGCTTCGGCCGCGGTCTTCGCGTTTTTGGGCGCGCTCCCGGCCTTGTCCGCCGACCCGACCGCGCCCGCCGACCGCCGCGCCCGGCTCAGCGGCCGGTGTCGCCGCCAGCGCCGCCCATCGCCAGCAGATCCTCGACCAGCAGGTCCACCTCGGCGAGCAGCATGCCCTCGCCCGGCGGCTCCCCGCCCACGTCCACCCGGAAGTCGGGGCCGGTCAAGGGCTCGAGGGTGGCGAGCCAGGCCTCCACCGCCTCGGCCTCCGCCTCCGCCGGGGTCGGCACGAGCAGGCGGGCGGTGCCGGGGCTGGACGCGAGGCCGGCGTAGGAGCCGAGCGCCTCGTCCGCCGGGCCCGCCTCGCCGAGGATGACGTGGTCCACGCCCACCCGACCGGTCCCGGCCGCGCTGCTCGCGTAGCTCACCGCGCCGGCGTTGGCCTCGCCGGCGGCGATCACCGCGACATAGCCGAAGCCCCGCGCGTTCAGCTCGGCGACCGCGGCGGCGACGTCGAGCACCCGCCCGTCGGTCTCGCCGCCCCGGGCCGGGCCGAGCTCGCTGTCGCCGGCCCCGCGCCGGTCGATGCTCAGCACCCCGGCCGCCCCCTGCAGCGCGCCGATGAAGTCGGCCGGCCACCAGCCCCGGTCGCCCACCGCGCCGTGGACCAGCACCACCGCCCGCTCGGGGTCGGCGCCGTCGTAGAGGTCGGCGGCGAGGCAGACGTCGTCATCGGCCATGAGCACCACCGCCTCAGCGCCAGCTGGGGCCTCGCTCGCGCAGCGGGCCTTGTCGGGCGCGCAGCCGAGCGGCCCAAGCAGGCAAAGGCCCGAGTAGAGCACCGTCCAGCACGTCAACCTCGTCTGCCTCATCACCCCTCCCCTCGCCCCACCGGCGCGGCGCTGCGGCGCCCACCATAGCAGCGCCGCGGGCTGGAGGCGCGCGCGGCGGCCGGATAGCCGCCCGGCATGTCCAGCCCCGACCCGCACATCCCCCTGCCCTCGCTCAGCGCGGCGCTCGCGCCCCTCACCGAGGCCCTCGACGCCCTCACCGAGCCGCAGCGCATGTGGTGGATGCGCGGCCTCGCCGGCAGCGAGCTGCGGGCCCTCTGGCGCCTCGCGCTGACCCACAGCGCCCCCTTGCCGATGGCGGCGCTGATCGGGGCGCCTGGCGAGGTGGTCATCCACGAGGGCAAGAACTCCCTGCCCTTCTTCTGCGAGTTCCAAAAGCGGTTCGTGCTCGGCGAGGACGGCCTCGTGCAGGGCTACAACCACAACAGCGGCCTCGTCACCGCCTTCTCGGGCCCGGGCCACTACACCGCCCACCAGCACGACGATCACGAGGTCTGGATCGACTACACCCGCCTGCCGCCCACCGCGCCGGCGGCCTTCCCGGCCCTCATCGACAACACCGGCGGCACCCGGCGCTTCGTCTTCGGCGGCATGGTCGATCAGCTCCGCCGGGTCAGCGCCCACTGCACCATCGGCCTCGCCACCCGCCACGGCAAGCCCATGTCCTCCTGGTTCATGCTCTGCCGAATGGGCGCCCGCCCGGCGTGAGCCGCCGCCTGCCGATCGCCGCCGCGGCCCTGCTGCTCCTCGCCCTGCAGCTCTGGGTGGTCTTCGACCCGGCCCTCATCGAGATCGACCCCGAGGAGCGCTACAACGCCGGCGTGGCCCAGCTCCTCACCGAGGGCCAGCTCGACCAGCTCTTCGCCATGCAGTACCGCCCCTTCTGCGGCGGCTGCTCGGTGGACAGCCTGCTCGCGGCGCCGCTGTTTGTGGCCTTCGGCCCGAGCCTGCTCAGCTACAAGCTCGTGCCGGTGCTCGCCCTCGTGGCCTACTTCGCCTTCGCGCTGCGCCGCCTCGCCCACCGCAAAGACGACGCGCTGCTGCTCATCTTCGCCCTGCTCAGCCTGCTGCCGCCCCGGGCCTTCTTGCACCTCTCGCTCATCGCCTGGGGCAACCACCTCGAGGCGGGCCTGCTCGCCGCCGCCGGCCTGCTGCTGCTGCGGGCGGGTCGGCCGCGGCCCCTGCTCGCGGGCCTGGCCCACGGCTTTGCGGTCTACGTCGGCTTCTCCGGCGCGCCCTTCTTGCTCGCCGCCGCGCTCGGCCTGGCGCTGGAGCGGCGGGGGCGCGAGCTCGGCCTGCTGCTGCTCGGGGCGGCGCTGGGCCTGTCGCCCTGGCTCGCCTTCCTCGCCGACACTGGCCAGTGGCCCATCACGTCCATCTACGGCGAAGACGACGCGCTGCCCCTGCTCTCGCGCCTGCCCCACAAGCTCGGCACCTTGCTGCGCCCGCGTCAGATCATCGCGCTGCTCGGCGATCCCCACGGCTGGCCCGGCGCCCTGCTCGGCCTCAGCGCCGCGCTCTCCCTCGCGCTCGCCGCGCTGCACCTCGCCTTGCCCGCGCGCTGGCTGCCCGCGGTCCTCCGCCCCGCGCCGAGCAGCCCGCCTGCGCCGAGCAGCCCACCTGCGCCGAGCCGCTTGGGCTTCGGCCTGCTGCTGGCGGTGGGGGCCTGGCTCGGGGTCTACCTGCTGGTGCGGTTTCAGCTCGGCGAGCCCGAGGCGCCGCACATCGCGGTGCCCGGCTCGGTGCGCTACGCCGCGCCCCTCTACCCGCACCTGCTGCTGATCCTCGCGCTGAGCGCCGCCGGGCTCTGGCGCGCCGCCCCGCCCACCAACGCCGCCCGCCGCTGGCCCCGCCTGCTCGCCATTGGCCTGCTGCTGCCCCTTCTCCTCGGCGGCCTGCGCGCCCGCGTCGAGGCGCGGCCCCGGGCGCCCCTGTGGCGTCAAGCGGCGGCCGACTGGTCGCAGCTCCGCCAGCAGCTCGCCTACGCGCTCCCCCTGAGCCGCCACACCGCGCCCCGGACCGCCGCACCGGAGCTGCTGCACCTGCACAGCTACGCCGCGGCCCGCGAGCTCATCGGCCAGCGCCTGCGCGACCCCCGACGCCTGCCGGTGGGCCCCTTGCCGGTGGTGGACCCGGCGCACCGGAGCGCGGCGCTGGAGGGCCTGGGCGAGGCCTTGGCCGCCCACAGCCAAGACGAGGCCCGCCCCTTGGCCGACCTGCTCGCCGAGGCCGCCGCCACCCTCGACCGCGCGCTGCCCGAGCTCCGCCCCGAAGACCGGCGGGTGGCCTTGCGGGCGGCGGCGTCCTGGCGCTTGCCCTCGGCGGTCGATCCGGCCCTGCAGCTCCACGACGACCAAGAGCTCCCGGCCCTGGCCGCGCTCACCGCCCCGCTGTCGCCCGAGCTGGCCGACGCGCTCCTGTACGCCGCCGGAAGACGACGGGCGCTGGCCTTGGCCGCCTACCACCTGCCGAGCGCGCTCCGGCCGCCGTTGGGGGAGGCCCCGCCGGCGTATTGGGAGGGCTTTGGCTGTGGCTTGGGCCAACGTTGGGGGCCCCAAGTTGGGCTGCCGCCGATCGCTGGGGTCGGTCCCGCTGAAGAGGCCGCGCTGCTGCGGGGCTACGGCGCCTGCCTGTGGCCCGATTGGCTCGGGGCGCCGGTGGGCCCGGCGGGGGTGGAGCGCGGCGCTCCCTAGGCTCTGGGCGCCCCGCCGGCCCCGATGGGGGCCAGCGGCGGCCCCCCTGCGCGCTCGGGCGGTCGCCCTCGGCCGCGGGGCGGCGCCGGCCGGGTGGCCGGCCGCTCCGGTCGGCCTGGCGCGGCCGGGGCGCACCTTGGCTTTGGGAAGGTGAAGGTTGGCGTGGTGGGCGCGCGGTTGGGCGGGGTGGGCGGCGGCGGCCCGGTGCGGCCGATTGGAGCCGTTGGGGCGCGGGTGGTCGCGTCTTCTTCATCGGCGCATGGCGCCTCCGTGCGTGTGGATAACGGCGCGGTGGGCCGAGGGTTGGGGGCGCCGAGCAGAGTAGCGCTGTAGGGGCGCGATTCATCGCGCCCTCTTCATCGGCGCGGTGTGGACCGCCGTGAAGGTCGGCTTGGGGCCGTTGGGGGCGGCCTTCCGGCGATGCGCCTGGACTCTGGGCCGATGGAGCTTGGCGCGCTGGTCACGCGGGAAGACTTTGCTGGGCGCGCTTCGCTGAAGGTGCTGAGGCTCGTTCAACACGGCTTCGGGGGGGCAAGCCTCGGCGACGCCCGCGCTGCGGGCGGCGCGGCGCAGCCGCGAGCCGAGGCGCGGCAGCAGCCTTCCGGGCTTGCGTGTAGGCTTTGGGCCGATGACGGTTGGCGTGGTGGGCGCGCGGTAGGACTTTGCTGGGAATGCTCCGCTGAAGGTGCTGATGTACGCTAAGCACGGCTTCGGGGGCGGCTCGCCCCCGCACCCCCCGGGCAAGGGCCTGCGCGGCCCTTGCATCCCGCGCCCAGGGGGGCCCCGCGGCGATGCGCCGCTAACTGGCCCCCCTTGGGAATCCCCCCGA
>CANHON010000131.1 GCA_947462115.1 Deltaproteobacteria bacterium
CCAGCTCGCCCTGGCTGCCCGACGGGGCGGGGAGCTGCAGCGGGTGGCGGTGACCATCGGACCGGGCACCTTCACCGGGCTCCGGGTCGGCTTGGCGACGGCCCTCGGCGTGGCCGTGGCCCTCGATCTCCCGGTGGTGCCGCTGTGCAGCTTGGCCGCGCGGGCGGCGATGGTCGAGGGCGGCGGGGCGGTCCTGGCGCTGCTCGATGCGCGAAAGGGAAGGTTTTACGGGGCTTGTTTCGAGGGGCCCGACGCAGCGCTGCAGCTGGCCGAGCCTCGAGACGCTGAGCTCGCCGACCTTCTTCCGGCCGGACCCTTCGTGGCGGTGGGTGAAGGCGCCGTGGTCGTCGCCGACCGGCTTCGCGCCGCCGGGGGGCGCTTGGCCCCGGACGCGGACGCGCCGCCGCTGGAGGCCATGGCACGGCTCGCCGCGCACCTGCCCGGCATCGACGCTGCTTTGGTCGAGCTGGCCTACATCCGCCCGCCCGACGCCCAGGTCCCGCGCCATCTCCCCACCGCCGGGGGCGCGCGTTAGGCGCTGCGCTCGCCCGTCCCCCGCCCAAGGAACCGTATGGCCACCCGCTCTCCCGCATCTGAAGGCCTCTGCGTCGCCATTGTCGGCGCCAGCGGCGCCGCAGGGGGCGACATCGCGGCGGCGATGGCGCGCTCGCCCTTGCCCATCACGGCCTGGCGCCTCTACGGCAGCCGGGGCGGCCCCGGCGGCGAGCTGGAGCTCGGCGGCCGCACGGTGCCGGTGGTGCCCCTCGATGAAGATGCCGTCAGTCAGGGTGTTTTTGAGGGCTGTGACCTCGTCGTGCTCGCCACGCCGACCGCGGTGAGCCGCGCGCTGGCCCCGGCCCTCGCCGAGGAGGGGACCGCGGTGATTGACGTAGGGGCGCATGTCCTCGATAAGGGGGTCCCCTGCTTGCCCCTGTCGGGCGTGGGCGACTGGGCCCGCTTCGCGGATCTGCGCATCGCCAGCGTGCCCGGCGGCGCTTCGGCCATGCTGGCCGCCCTGCTCGTGCCGCTCAGCCACCTCGGCCTCAGCGCGGCGCGCGGCACGGTCCTGCTCAGCGCCGGCACCGCCGGGCGGGCGGGCCCCGAGGAGCTGTCCCGTCAGGTCATCGCGATGTTCAACCAGAGCGAACCTCCGCGGCGGCTGTTCCCCCACGGGCTCGCCTTCGACCTCAACCCGACCGTGGGCGAGCTGGAGTCGGGCTGGTCCGACGCCGAGCGCCGCCTGCGCCTCGACCTCGCGGCCGCCCTCCACCCCCGCCGGGCGGTGGTGGCCCTGTCGGCCGTCGAGGTGCCGCTGTTCGCCGGCGTCGCCGCCAACCTGCACCTCACCTTCGCCGAGCCCGTGAGCGCCGCGACGGTGGGCGCCGCCTTGGCCACGCTGCCGATGGTGACGGTGAGCGAGCGTCCGCCGGGCCCGCGGCGCTTGGTCGGCACCACCGGCATCCAGGTCGGGCGCCTGCGCGATGATCCGGGCGGGCAGGGCGTTCACCTCTGGGCGTCCGCCGACAACCTGCGGATGGGGGCCTCGGCCAACGTGGTCGCGACCGCCCTTCACTTGTGGCGGGAGGGCTTGCTGTGAGCGGGATCGTCGCGCTGAGCCTATTGTTGGCCGCGGGCCCAGCCCGGGCGGGCACCACGGATATGGTGCCCTATTCCGTGGATCTCTCCGTCCGGATCGCCGACATCGTCGCCGAGCCCGAGGGCCGCTACCTGGGCGTTCTGTCCGGCACCGAGTCGGCCCGAACGCTCTACGTGCTGGACACCTGGCGGTGGAAGTTCTCTGCGTTTTCATCGGCTTCGAACGACCCTTGCTCCGGCTCCGCCATCAAAAGTGTCGGAACGCTGAGCTCGAGCGCTTGGTTCTTCGTCGGCTGCGGCGACGGCACCGTCCGCGCGCTTCGCCCCAGTGACGGCCTCTACACGGTTGGAAGCTTCCAATCGACCGCGCTGGAGACTCCGCCGCTGTTCTTGGTGGAGATCGGGTCCGAGCTCACCGCGCTGCGCACCGGCTCGACCGGCATCGTGGCCAGCTCGGTCAACGTCAACACCGGCGCCCTGGGCGTGGACCGGGTCAGCCCGGCCCCCAGCGGGGCCACGGCCGCCGCGGGCGGTGAGAACGCCGCGATGGTCGTCTACGGGGGCAACCTCGTCACCGGCTTCTACCCCTCGGGCACCTTCCCGACGATCACCCCGGTCGCCGGTCAGTTCAGCGACGTGCTCGGCGTGAGCCCCGGCCTTTTCGCCTTCGCGACGGGCACGACCGGGGTCGTCACCCACACCCTCGGCGGCGCCAACATCCTCCAGGGCCTCGGCTCGGGCCTGTTCTCCGACGCCGTCGCGCTCGGGCGGTGGCAGGATGAGCTCATCGTCGCCGACGATGGCACGGGCGAGCTGCTGTTCTTGCCGATCAGCTCGGGCGCGCCCCAGGCCACGGTGCGGGCCCGCCTCGCGCTGCCGAGCGGCGGCAGCGGCGCGCAGGTCACGGCCATCGAGGGCGTCGAAGATTACCTCGTGGTAGGCAACTCCGTCGGCTCGCTGCAGATCTGGACCGAGCTGCCGTGGGTGACGGTGGAAGATCCCGTCCCGAGCTCGGGCGTAAAAGGCACGGACTTTACGGTGTCCTTTCAGCCGCCGAACGGTGTGCAGTGGCGCGTCCGCCTCAGCGACGGCACCTTGGAGGGCGGCGAGCTGCTCGATCGGGGGACCGCGGATGGCTCCGGGGAAGTGACCGTGGGCGCGACCCTCGACAGCCGCTTCTCCGAGGGGAACAACCTGCTGGTGGTGGAGGTTGAGGACGACGAGGGCCGGGTGGGTCACGCCGGCGCCTACATCCGCAAGGATGATCCGCCCAACCAGGTGGCCATCGGCCCGAAGGACGTGCGGGTCGAGCACGAGTCCTTGTCCTTGGTCTTCGATGCCCTCAGCGCGCCCGACATCGCGCGCTACCGGCTGTTCATCAGCGACGCGCCGTTCACCGCCGACGACTATGCCGACTGCGTCGGCGATGAGGACGGTCCCTGCGGGCCGTCCGGCCAATTTGACGGCGTGGCACGCCGCGTCGTGGTGCCCTATGAGGACGGCGCGTCGACTGTGCGGGCCACGGCGACCGGCCTGACCAACGGGCAGACCTATTACTTGGCCGTCCGGGCCTACGATGAGAGCGGACAGGAGGGTCCTATGAGTCAGGTGGTAGAGGGCGTCCCGCGCCCGGGGAAGGGTCCCGGTGAGCTCTCGGGGGAGAACGGCGGGCTGTGCGGCTTGGCGCGGCCGAGCTCCGGCTTGCTCGCGCTGGGCGGGCTCGGGCTGGTCCTCCGCCGGCGCCGCAGCGCGGTCGGGGCCGCGGCGCTGGGCGTGGCCTTGAGCGCGTCCGCCGCCCAGGCCCAGGACGCTGAGCACCTCAAGACGACGGGCCACGTGCAGGTCACCTACGGCAACGTCGAGCTGGAAGACACCGCGATCACCGACGTGTACGGCACCTCCGGGAACGGCGTCACGATGTTGCAGTGGGGCCCTCAGCTCATCAAGCAGATCGAGCTGACCGGCGGCGCCGGGTGGTTCCGAGAGAACGGCAAGGGCCTGCTCGACGACGGCACCCGCAGCGACGCGAAGATCAACTTCCGCGCCATCCCCTTCACGCTCGACGCGAAGGTTCGCCTGGACTTCTTCAAGGAGCAGATCATCGTCCCCGCGGCCGGCATCGGCCTGGACGCCTGGAGCTTCAAGCAGGACCCCTACAAGGGCGACCAGGTGCTCACCGGCTGGAAGTACGGCTGGCACTGGACCGCGGGCGGGCAGCTCCTGCTCGACAAGCTCGATCCCCGCACCGCCAGCAAGTTCCAGGCCGTCACGGGCGTGGACAACACCTGGTTGGTGGTCGAGTTCCGCAAGCAGGACATCGGGAGCGGCGATGACGGGCTCATCTTCACCGGCCAAGCCCTCAACTTCGGTCTCCAGTTCGACTACTGAGGCGGCGGAGGAGCGGCGCTCGCTGCTGCTGCTCGCCTGGCGAGGGCAGGGCTACGTCGGCTGGCAGCGGCAGCCCGAGGGCGTCTCGGTGCAGCAGCGGGTGGAGGAGGCCGCCTCGGTGATCTGCGGCGGCGCTTCCGTCCGGGCGATGGCCGCGGGCCGCACCGACGCGGGCGTGCACGCCTGGGCCCAAGTGGTGCGCGTCGCCCACGCTGTTGATCGCAGCCCAGAGGCCTTTTTTCGGGGCCTCGGCGCCCGGCTGCCCCCGGACATCGCCTGTCTCGCGGCGGCCGAGGCGCCGCCGGACTTCCACCCGGTCCGGGACGCCGTCGCAAAGCACTACCGGTACCGGATCCTTCGGCGGGAAGCGCGCTGCGCCTTTCGGGAGGGCTCGGTCTGGCGGTTGGCCCGGCCGCTGGACCTGTCGGCCATGCGGGCCGCCGCGGCGGCATTGGTGGGGCACCACGACTTCTCGGCCTTCCGCGCCACCGGCTGCACGGCGCCGGACGCCCACAAGACCGTGACGCACCTGGACCTGACCGTGCGGGGAGATGAGCTCCACGTCGATGTTTTCGGCGATGGTTTCTTGCGGCACCAGGTGCGGATCATGGTGGGCAGCCTCGTCGAGGTGGGGATGGGTCGGATGAGCCCTTCAGCGCTCTCTGCAGCCTTGGTGGCGAAAGATCGGGGCGCTGCCGGGCCGACGGCGCCCCCGAGCGGGCTGTGGCTGGTGGGGGTAAAGACCCAGCCGGTCATCGACTGGGCGGCGGGCGGCCCGCCCCTCGGAGCGCCGGGCGATGTCTGAGCGCAGCCGGTGGCCTCAGCGCCTCGCGATCGGCGTGGGGTTCGCGATTTTGGTCGGCGTGGGGGCCTGGGCGGTCTGGCCCGACCCGGTGGCCGACGCCCAGGACGCCCTGGTGGCGGGCCTGCTCCAGCCCGCGCCGCTGAGCCCGACCGCGGTCGCCGAGGCCGAGCGCGCGCTGCAGGCGGCGGGCCGCTACGGCGGGCGCCAGGGCCCCGCGGCGGCGCGCGCGCTCGTGATGGCCGATCCCGAGGCGATGGCGGGCTGGGCCCGCTGGGTGGTGAGCTCGGCCCGCGACGAAGGGGAGGGCAAGCTTAGCCCCGAGGCCCAGGCCGCGGTGGTGGGCTGGCTGGGGCGTCAAAAGCTCGACGCCGACGCGCTCGCGGTGGCCAAGGCCTGGTCGTTGATCCAAGCGGACCGGCCCCAAGACGTCTCCCTCGCCCTCCCGGAGCCGACCGCGATCTCCGCGTCATGGGTCGAGGATGCTCTGCTGGCCGTCATTGTCGCAAAGGAGATGGTCGGCGCCGACAGCGGGGCCGAGCTCGCCGCCCTGCACGACCGGTCGCCCACCCACCGCCGCGCCTGCTTGCCCTTGTTGCGCGCCGCGATCCAGGACGGAAGGCTCCGGGAGGTGGAGGGGATCGTCCTGCGCTGCAGCGCCGAGGGGCCGGTGGACGCGGTCATCGAGCGCGCCCAGGCGACCCTGGCCGACCAGCTCGGCCGGACCCCCGAGGCCCGGGAGCGCTATGGCCGCGCGGGCTTCGGGCTGCACGCCGCCGCTGTGGCTCTTCAGGAGGGCCTCGTGGGCGCGCCCGAGGAGTGGCGGGCCGCGATCGCCGACCCCGTGCCCCCAGCGGCCCTGCACGCCGTCCTGGGCGCCATTCTGCTCGGGGATTCGGCCACGCTGACCGAGGGCCTCGGTCGGCTGGAGGCCCTCGGGGCCTTCGAGGGCACGGGCGATCCGACGTTTCGGGTGGCGGCGGCGGCGGGCGCGCTTGCGCTCGGTCAGCCGGCCCGGGCGCGGTCGGCCATCGGCGCGCTCGACGGCCCGGAGGCCCAGACCCTGCTCGCCCGTGCCCTGCTCGCTGAAGGCGACGCCGCCGGGGCCCGGGCGGCCCTGGTCGCGGCGCGGGCCCGGCGGCCGGCGGCCCCGCAGCTGTTGGTGGCGTGGCTGCGGCTGTTCCCGGAGGACGCCGCGCAGATCGCGGCGGTGGCGGCCGAGCTTGACCCCATCGAGGTGGCCCTGGAGGGCGTCGATCTGGACCGAGATCGACCCTGGGCGGCGCTGCTGCCCCCGGGGCCCGCGGCGCCTGCGCCGGATTTTGGGCTCGGCGCGCTGCTCCCGCCCGGCGCCGCGGCGATCAGCGGCGCGCTGTCGACCGGCCGCTGTCCGCCCTTGTCGGCCGACGCGCCGGCGCGGGTGTCGGCCTGGTGCGGGGATCCCGCGGCCGCGGCGGGCCTCGGCTTGGGCGCGGCTCCGCTCGATGCGGAGGGGCTCACGGTCGGCGGGCTCTCGCTGATCGCCCGGGCGGCGGCGGCGGCGGGCGACCCCGAGCGCTGCGCGGCGGCGCTGGACGCGGCCTCGGCCCGCGCGCCGGGCATGGTGGGCCTCGCCCGCGAGCGCTACTGGCTGCTGCCCTGAGCGGCGGGGCCGGGGCTGCGGGCCCGTTGCGGGGGCGTGGCGGGCACGTCCAGATCCAGGGGGGAGGCCCGTCCTTCGGGCGACGGCGGGCCGGCTGGGTCCGCGTTCACCGCGCCGCTCTTCGCTTGACAGCGCCCTGCTGCTGGACTAACAGCCACAGGTATGGCCAGGAGCCAATCGCTCCGGTCGGACCCGATCCCCTCCTTGGAGGGTGTTCAGGTGGGCGCGCGTCCAACGGCGCCCTTTGAACTGGGGCAATCCGTCCGTCTCGACGGCTCCCTTTCTCCGCTCCCATGACCGATTCAGGTGACCCATGAGCACGACCATCGCCCAGCCCGCCGACGTCAAGCGGAGCTGGTTCGTCGTCGACGCTGCGAACATGACGCTCGGCCGTCTTGCCACGCGCATCGCGACCGTTCTGCGCGGCAAGCACAAGCCCGACTTCACCCACCATGTTGACAACGGTGACTTCGTCATCGTCATCAACGCTGAGCAGGTCAAGCTGACCGGGCGCAAGCTCGACCAGAAGACCTACAACAACTACTCCGGCTACCCGGGCGGTATGCACACCCGCACGGCCCGCGAGGTCCTGGCCACCCACCCGACTCGGGTCATCGAGAGCGCCGTCAAGCGCATGCTCCCGAAGAACCGCCTGTCCAGCCAGGTCTACACCAAGCTCAAGGTCTACGCCGGCGCCGAGCACCCGCACGCCGCGCAGCAGCCCCAGCCCTTCCCCGACTTCGTCTGAGAGGACGCCGCCCATGGCCACCACGCAGTACTACGGCACCGGCCGCCGGAAGACCTCCGTCGCGCGCGTCTACCTCCGCCCCGGCAGCGGCAAGATCACCATCAACCACCGCGACTTCGAGAACTACTTCGTGCGGGAGAGCGCCCAGCTCATCATCCGCCACGCGTTGTCCTTGTGCGAGTCCACCAGCGACTTTGACATCTACGTCAACGTCTCTGGCGGTGGCAAGTCGGGCCAAGCGGGCGCCGTGCGCATGGGCCTGTCCCGCGCGCTCTGCGCCTTCAACCCGAACTACCGCGGCGTGCTGAAGAGCGCCGGCCTGCTGACCCGCGACGCCCGTAAGGTCGAGCGCAAGAAGTACGGCCAGCCCGGCGCCCGCAAGCGGTTCCAGTTCTCCAAGCGCTGATCCGCTCGTTTGTCGCAGCCGTCCGGGTTCGCCCGGGCGGCTTCGTCAATTGGGGCCACCGGTTCACCACGTTCAGGGGCGGCGCGCATGGCAGGGGTCGTGGGGGTCATCCCAGCGCGGCTGGGCGCGACGCGCTTTCCCAATAAGCCGCTGGTCGATATTTTCGGCGAGCCGATGCTGCTGGCCGTCTACCGGCGGGCGGCGGCGGTGCTGGATCGGGTGATCCTCGCGGTGGACGGGCCCGAGCTCGCGGCCCTCGGTCGGTCGGTGGGCGCCGAGGTGGTCCTCACCGATCCCGCCCTGCCCTCGGGCTCGGACCGGGTGGCCGCCGCCCTCGACCAGCTCGGCGACTGGCCGGAGCACGTGATCAACGTGCAGGGGGACCTCCCGCTGCTTCCGGCGGCGCACCTAGAGGCGCTGGTGGCCCGTGCCGGGGAGGCGCCGGTGATCACGCTGCGCTGCCCCTTGGTCGGCGATCCCCACGACCCGGCGCGTGTCAAGGTGGTGACGGACGACCTCGGCCGGGCGCTCTACTTCTCGCGGTCGCCGGTGCCCTCCGGGGGGCCCTGGCACGAGCACATCGGCCTCTACCTCTACACAGCGAGCGCCCTGCGCGGCTTCGTGGCCGCGCCGCCCTCCGCCCTGGAGCGATCGGAGCGCTTGGAGCAGCTTCGCCTGATGAGCCTCGGGGTGCCGATCCTCGTCGCGGACGTCGCGACGGGCAGCCCGTCCATCGACCTGCCCGCCGACCTCGACCGGCTCCGGCGGGCGGGGCCTCCGCCGCGGGGGAGCGGTTAGCGGGGGCTCGCCGGGGTGCTGACGCCCCATCGGAGGGCGCTTGAAGAAGAAGAAGTTCATCTTCGTGACGGGCGGCGTGCTGTCGTCGCTCGGCAAAGGCCTCAGCGCGGCGGCCATCGGCGCCATCCTCGAGGCGAGGGGCCTGCGGGTCACCAACCTCAAGATGGACCCCTACCTCAACATCGACCCCGGCACGATGAGCCCCTACCAGCACGGGGAGGTCTTCGTCACCGACGACGGGGCCGAGACCGACCTGGACCTGGGCCACTACGAGCGCTTCGTGAGCACGCCCGTCTCGCAGCGCAACAGCTTTACGACCGGCCGGGTCTACAAGAACGTGATCGAGCGGGAGCGCCGGGGCGATTACCTCGGCCGGACCGTGCAGGTCATCCCGCACATCACGGATGAGATCAAGCACTTGATCTTCGAGGCGGCGGCGGACGCCGACATCGCCATCGTCGAGGTGGGCGGCACGGTCGGCGACATCGAGTCGCTCCCCTTCCTCGAGGCCATCCGGCAGATGCGCATCGCCGCCGGCCCCGAGAACGTGCTCTACATCCACGTCACTTTGGTGCCCTTCATCCGCACCTCGGGCGAGCTCAAGACCAAGCCGACGCAGCACTCGGTCAAGGAGCTGCGCGAGATCGGCATCCAGCCCGATATTCTGCTCTGCCGCTGCGACCGTGATCTCCCCAAAGAGATCCGCGACAAGCTCGCGCTGTTCTGCGACGTCGACAAGGACTGCGTCATCGCCGCCCCGGACGTGGAGAACATCTACGAGCTGCCCTTGGTGTTCAAGCGCCAAGATCTCGACGCCCGCGTCATCTCGCGCCTCGGCATGTGGACGGGCGAGGCCCGGCTCGAGCGCTGGGAGGCGCTCATCGCCCGGTGGCGGGCGGCCCGTCGGCCGGTCGAGATCGCGGTGGTCGGCAAGTACGTGCACCTCGCGGACACCTACAAGTCGCTCAACGAGGCCCTGTCGCACGGCGGCGTGGCCAGCGACGCCAAGGTGACCATCCGCTTCGTGGACAGCGAGCAGATCGACCTCAAGGACCCCGGCGCCCTGCTCAAGGGCTGCGATGGCGTGCTCGTGCCCGGCGGCTTCGGCGAGCGCGGGGTCGAGGGAAAGATCGCGGCGATCCGCTGGGCGCGGGAGGGCGACGTGCCCTTCTTCGGCATCTGCCTGGGCATGCAGCTCGCGGTCATTGAATTCGCCCGCAACGTGCTCGGCTGGCACGACGCCCACAGCCGCGAATTCTCCCAAGACTCGTCGCACCTCGTCATCCAGCTCATGGACGCCCAGCGCCGGGTCGCCGAGCTCGGCGGCACCATGCGCCTCGGCGCTTACCCCTGCGCGCTGCGCGACGGCTCGAGGGCCGCCCGGATCTACGGCCACACCACCATCCAAGAGCGCCACCGTCACCGCTTCGAGGTGGATCCTTCCGTATTTGAGGCCCTTGAGGCCGCGGGCATGCTGGTCGTTGGCCGCAGCCCGGACGGGCGCCTCGCCGAGGTGGTCGAGCTCAAGGACCACCGCTTCTTCCTCGCTTGTCAGTACCACCCCGAGTTCAAGAGCCGGCCCCTCGACCCGCACCCGCTGTTCCGCTCCTTCGTGGCGGCGGCCCTGGAGCGGCGGGAGCGGAGCTGAGCCCTCGATTTGCTTGCAAGTGATGTGCCAGCTGTGGCAACATGAGCGGGGCGCGGTCGGGCGGCGGCGACGAGCAGCCGCCCCCGCGTGGGAGCTTTGATGTCGATCAACATGCAGATCGCGCTGAAGATGCACCAGAAGCTGGTGATGACTCAGCAATACCAGCAGGCGATCAAGCTGTTGCAGCTCAACCACATGGAGCTGGCCGCGGCCATCGAACAGGAGCTGATGGAGAACCCGGCGCTGGAGGAGTCGCTGGACGGCGGTGAAGAGATCAGCAGCGAGGCCGAAGATCGCATGGCCGACGACCTGCGCCGCGTCGAGGCCGACCAAGCCGAGCAGAACAACGGCCAGGAGACCAGCACCGACCGCAAGGACCTCGAGCGCCTGCTGGAGCGCTTCGAGTCCTCCCAGGGCGACGCGCCGAGCGCCGGCTCCAGCGGACAGGACGAGCTGCCGCCCATCGAGACCAACCTGCGGTCCTCGGAGAACCTCGCGCAGCACCTGCTCACCCAGCTCGGCACCACCCACTGCACCGACGACGAGCGCCGGGCCGCCGTGGTGATCATCTACAACCTCGACCGCTTCGGGTTCTTGGAGATGCCGCTCGAGGAGGTGGCCCTGGAGTGCGGGGCCGACCTCGACGGCGCCGAGGGCGCCAAGGAGATCGTGCAGGGGCTCGACCCCCTGGGCTGTGGGAGCAGCTGCCACACCGAGGCGCTGCGGGTGCAGGCCCGCCGTCGCTGGCCCGAAGATCCCACCTTCGACGTGATCCTCAGCGAACACCTTGAGGATCTGGAGGCCCGCAGCTACGCGACCATCGCCAAGCACATCGGGCAGGACGTCGAAGACGTCATCGAGTACCACAAGATGATCCAGGAGCTCCAGCCGCGGCCGGGGCTGCCCTACGCCGACGAGCAGGACCACTACGTGAGCCCGGACGTCGAGGTGGTCAAGAAGGGCGACACCTGGCAGATCTTGCAGAACGACGATGGGCTGCCCCATCTCCGCATGAACGGCTACTTCC
>CANHON010000132.1 GCA_947462115.1 Deltaproteobacteria bacterium
AACAGCGTGGACCCGCTCGACATCGTCGCCCTCTACGGCGCCGACACCCTGCGCATCTACGAGATGTTCATGGGCCCGCTCGAGCAGGTCAAGCCCTGGCAAACCAGCGGCTGCGACGGTGTTTTCCGCTTCCTCAGCCGGGTCTGGCGCCTCTTCATCGACGAAGACACCGACACCCTGCGGCCCCAGCCCGACGAGAGCCCCCGTCCGGTCAAGAAGACCGTCGCTGCCGTGCTCAAGGAGTGCCAAGAGGGCTTCGAGGCGCTCAAGTTCAACACGCCCGTGTCCAAGATGATGGAGCTGGTCAACGCCTGCGGGGGTCAGCCCCCGGCGCGCCCCGAGGCCGAGGCCTTCGTGCTGGCGCTGTCTCCCTACGCCCCGCACCTCGCCGAGGAGCTCTGGCGCCGCTTCGGCCACGCCAAGAGCCTGGCCGACCACCCCTGGCCCAGCTTCAACCCGGCCGACCTCATCGATGACACCGTCACCTACGCTGTTCAGGTGCAGGGCAAGCTGCGGGCCAGCCTCGAGCTCCCCCGCGGCGCCGACAAAGAGGCAGTGCTGGCCGCGGTCCGGAGCCACCCCAACGTGCTGCGCTACACCGAGGGGCTGGAGATCAAGAAGGAGGTCTTCGTCCCCGGCAAGCTCGTGAACATCGTCACCGGCTGAGCCCCGGCCCCCGCCCCGGCTCCGGCCCGGTCAAGGGGCCGGGCTGGGCATGCAGAGGTGGATGTGGTCGTCGTGCCCCGCCAAGGGGCGGGCGCCCGCCGCTGTGAGATCGTTGAAAAAGACGACCTCCACGGCGTGCTCCTCCATCGCGTAGCGGATCAGCGCGGCCGTGAGCTCGGCGTCGTAGCCCCGATCGGGGCCGTCCCAGCCCGGCCGGCCGTCCGCGCGGTTCCACCACGCCTCGTAGGCCGATCCGTCGCGCCGGAGCAGGCGCAGGTCGAGGCAGGCCCCCCGGTGGTCTTTGTGGCCGAGAGGGTCGGGCCGCGCGTCGATGTACCAGCTGAAGTCCCCCACCTGAAGGGTGCACCGGGCGAGCCCCTCCCCGCCGAGGCGGTCCTGGCACCGGCGCGACCACCCCGCCGCGAGCCGCATCCACGCGATGACCGCGTCAGGCTCGCCCCAGAGGTCGCTCCCAGCGGGATCGCTCCCCAAGAAGTGCGACCAAGCGCCATGGGGTCCCCGGGCCACCGTGGCCTTCTCACGGCGCAGCGGGGTGTCGAGGCCCTCGCGGCGCCACTCCTCGGCGATGGCCTCGGCGTCGAGCTCTTCGGCCATCGGCAGCGCGATCCGGCCGGCCTCGCTCACCCGAAGGCCACCTTCGGGGATCGGCTCACCGAACAGCTCTACATAGACGTCCGCGACCCGCGCCGCAGCGGCCTGCTCGACCGGGCTCAAGGGCGGGCTGGGCGGACGGCCCGGCGTGTGCACCCGGATCGCCACCGGTGACACGGGCGGGGGTGCAGCGGGCGGCGGCTCGGGCGCGACCAGCGCCGGCGGTGGGGGCCGCTCCACGGTCGGCGCCGGGCCGCCCAGACAGGCTGGGCCCACCAGCGCGGCAGCGGCGCACCAGCCACCGGCGCGCGGGAGCCGGCCCAGAGTGGCGCGCCAGAGGGCGCTCTGCTCGGTCCTCTCCGACCCCATCGGGCGCTCCTCCGGGCTGAACGTGCGCGGCCCCGGCCGCATCGGCCAGGACAGGCTAAGGCGGGCCTTCCAGCCCCGCACCGCGGGACAGCGCATGGCCCCCACCAAGGAGCGCATCATGAGCGCCAACACCTTCCTCGACCGCGTTTTCGCCAAGCTCCCCGCCCTCAGCCCTGGCGGCACCGACTTCGCCTCGTGGACCTTCGACCGGCGCCCCACCAACGAGGGCGTGGGCGTCGTCTCCACCCCCGGCCTGGACGTCGAGCGCATGGCCGCCCGGGTCATGGACGTCGGGCACTACGTCGGCAACGTCGACTACGTCGTCGAGTGCCGGGTGGTGGCCGACCCCGCCGCGGTCCCGCCGACCGCCGTTCGCTTCTACCAGCGCGTCAAGGTGCCGGTGTTGGCCGAGATCCAGATGGAGCTCGTGCTCACCGACCACGGCCTTCGCGACGGCTGGCGGGTGCTCGCCTGGCACCAGCTCGACGAGCCCACCGATCGCCTCGACCCCAAGCGGGGCGCCCGCAGCGAGTACAACGTGGGCGCGTGGCTCCTCAAGAATGACCGCGTGGCCTACGCGCTGAGCTCCTCGCCCCGCAAAGACGACGTGGGCCGGCTCAAGTTCGCCGCCCTCACCACCGGCGCCGACGCGGGCGCCCCCAGCCTCGTGCGCGCCAGCGTCGCCGGCATGGTCGCCTGGTCGAAGCGCAGCGCATGAGCACCCCCAAAACCACGACGCCCGCGGTGGCCGCCCCTGAGGCCCCCTTCGATCCCAACACCGGCCTGCTCCGCGCCGCCGCCAAGAAGCACCTGCGCGCCCTCGGCAACCCGATGCAACCCGACATGCGCATCGGCAAGGAGCGGGTCACCGAGGGGGTCCTCGCGCACCTCAACGGCTTGCTGCACAAGCAGGAGCTCGTCAAGGTCAAGGTGCTGGACGCCGAGAGCGGCGAGGCCGAGTCCGTCGCCGAGGCCCTCTGCGCCGGCACCGACGGTCAGCTGGTCCACGACATCGGCGGTACGCTCCTGATCTTCCGGCGAAACAAGCGCGAGCCGGTCATCCACCTGCCGGGCGAGAAGCGCCCCAAGCCGCCGCCCGAGGCCCCAAAGCCCGCCGCCCGCACCCGCACCCGGACGATCCACAAGCGGCGCTGAGCGGAGGCGATCCGCCGCGACGGGCAGCGGCCGGGCCGGCGGGGTGAAGGTCTCGCCGCGCCCGCCGTCGGCGCCGCCCGTCGATCGCTGACTCAAGCCGACCGAAATGCGCTACAATCCGGCATCGCCCCCTCACCTGGAGCGCCCATGAAGCCCGGCACCCTCCTCCCCTTCGTCCTGCTCCTCCCGGCCTGCCGCAAGCCTCCGGAGGCGCCTGCCAAGCTCGAGCAGCTCGCCGGGTATCTTTTCGAGCACATGGGCGACGAAGACACCGAAGCGCTCGGCGTGGGCGTGACCAACCTCGACATCTGGCTCGACGCCAACATCGAGGAGACGCTCGAGGGCTACACCATCGAGAACCCCGCCGGCGGCGTGCTCAACGGCCTCGACGGCAAAGACCGCAAAACCGAGGGCCTCGTCGGGGCGGCGGTGGCCAGCGAGCTCGACGCTGGCGTCAAGCCCGTCGTGAAGATCCTGGTGAAGGCCGACTTCACGAAGGTCTACGAGGACACATACTCCCGCTACGACCGCACCTACAAGTCTGACGTCGGCTGCTTCACCGCCAGCGAGTGCGAAGACCTCGCCTTCCGCGTCGAGACCGAGAGCCTCTACCCCATGGGCCTCGAGGTAGACGCGGACTTCAACGCCGAGTATCGCTGGGTGGAGTTCGAGCGGGGCGAGGATGGGGAGCCCCTGACGGCGATGGTGCAGCGCACGTGGCTCATCAAGCCCGCGGAGGTCAGCGCCAACTGGCTCAGCGTTCCGGCGCAGTACTTCCTCTCGGTCAACATCCCCAAGAACGGCGGCACGCGGCGCCTTCAGGCCACGTGGATCTTGGCTGAGATGGGGGATTCACCGGTGCCCGAGGCCACGGCGCTCAACCTCGTGGTCGGCTCGATGCAGGACAGCGACGAGGCCCTCAACGCCTACATGAACAAGTAGGGGCCGACCGGCCCCGGCAGCGCCGCCTAAGGATCGAGGCGCTCCAGCAGCGCCCGCGCCGCCCCCTTCAGCTCGGCGTCCTCGGCGAGGCCCCGCGCGAGGTCCCAGGCGCGCTCCGCGTGGGTCAGCGCAGCGCGGGCTGATCCGCGGCGCTCCGCCAGCTCCGCGCAGACCATCTCCAGCTTGACCGCCCGCATGGGCGCCCCGCCAGCCCGCTGAAGATCGCGCCGAGCGGCCTCGAGCAGCCCCGCCGCCGCCTCCAGCTCGCCCCGCGCCAAGGCCCGCTCGCCCGCGCGCATCGCGAGCATGGCCGACAGCACGCTGGGTCGGCCCCCCGCCAGCGCCGAGAGGCCCTGCGCAAAGGACCGCTCCGCCTCCGCCAACAGCCCGAGATCGAGCTCACAGAGGCCAAGGTGGTACCAAAGGCCGGCCACCGGCGCGCCAGCGGCGGGCCCGGCGGCGGGCTGCGCGTCGAGCGCATCGAGCAGCAGCCGTCGAGCGGCCCTGGGATCACCGGCCCGCCGGAGCAGCACGCCGAGGTCGTTCTGCACCGAAGCCCGCGCTTCACCCTCCAGCCCTGGCCCCTCCAGCGCCCGCCCGAGGTAGCGCCGCGCCCGCGCCGGCTCCCGCTCGGACAAGGCCCGACCGGCGCGACCCAGCAGCGGGGCGCGCACCGCGGCCGGGAGGCGCGCCGCGAGCGGATGCAGGTGAGGCAACCAGAGCAGCGGATCTTCCTGAATGATGAGGCCGATCAACGCCGCGAGGGTCGCGTCGAGCGCGGGCTCCGGGGGCGCGCAGGCGAGCACGGCGGCCCGCGCCGCGTCGCTGAGCCACAGCCCGCCCCCGTCGCGACGGGCGATCTCCAGCCCGACCAGCCGCCGCGCGGCGCCGTCCACCGTGAAGCGGCTGCGGAGGAGGGGGAGGAGCCAGGCCGGCGCGCCGTCCAGCCGCGGCGCGTCGAAGAGGTTCAGGGCCACCGGTGCCGGGCCCAAGGCCGCGAGGGCACGCAGCAGCGCCTGCTCTTCGGGCTCCAGGTCGCGGAGCAGCGCCGCCACCTGGGCGTGCAGCCCGCCCGACACGCCGGTGGACCGCTCGAGCCACCGCTCCAGCGGGCTCGGGCCCTCATCCCCGAGCTGAAGGGCCCATTCATCGATGCTCTGAACCGGAGGGGCGCCTGGGTCTTGGGGCGACCAGAGCCCGCCGGCGGCGTCCTCGGTGCTCCAGCCCGACGGCTCCGTGGGATGACTGGGTGCGCGGCTGTAGGCCAGCCTCAGGTGCGGCTCGAGCGTCGCCGGTGGAGAGGCCAGGGCGTCGCGCCCAGGGCTGTTCTCGAGGAGCGGTTCGGGGTCGGCGCCGCTGCGGTCCGCGCCGCCCACCAGCAGCACCGGTGGCGCGAC
The DNA here is from genome assembly GCA_947462115.1 of Deltaproteobacteria bacterium. Classification (GTDB taxonomy): domain Bacteria; phylum Myxococcota_A; class UBA796; order UBA796; family UBA2385; genus JAEUKK01. The sequence continues at coordinate 5,142 of CANHON010000132.1, forward strand.
CAGCGCGGTGCAGGCCACCACGCCCGGCCCAGCGATGCGGGCCGCCGCCGCCGACGTTCCGACCAATAGAATGAGCCAGTCGTCATTCTCAGCGAGCCAGCGCCGCGTCTCCTCGGCCTCGGGCGCGAGGCCCAGGGCCCGCCCGAGCTCCGCGAGATCGTAGTCGCACCGCGCCGGATCGGGGCCCCGCACCGTCCAGACCAAGCTGTGCTGGGCGAGCCGGTCCCGGCCGAGGCGGGCCAAGAAGCTCAGCCGCCCGGCGCCCGGCGGGCCGACGATCCACAGCGAGGCCCGCCGGTCGAGCGCCGCGTGCGCCGCCGACAGCGCCGCCTCCATCCCCTGAAAACGGCGCAGCGGAGGCAAGGATGGCGCGACCCGCCCCACCCGCTCCGGCAGCGGCAAGCAGCGCGAGGCCACCCGATCGATGCGGCGCAGCTCGGCGGGGCAGGCGCGGCGCAGCTCTCGAAGGACCGCCGCCCCGTTGATCCCCGGCCGAACGACCGCCGCCACCAGGGCCTCGGTCCGCTGGCCGACCAGCCCCCGCGGCGCCGCGCCCAGCAGCGGCTCCAGGGCGCTCGCCGCCCGCGCCCGACCGGCAGGGCCGATCGCCTCGAAAAGCTCCGTCAGCTCGGAGCGCGCTCGCCCGAGCGAGGTCGCCATCTTGCCCCCGGGCCGTCGCATGACCCGCACGCGCGCGCCCGCGGCCGCATATCCGCGCGCGGCCGAGGCGGCGGGCTCACTCCGCCTCGGGCGCCTCACCCTTCGTGCGGATCCGCTGGACCGCGCCGGACAGCGCCGCCTCTGCCGCCGACACCATCTTGGTCTGGTGGCAGGTCGGCTCCCAGGCCCCGTTGGGTCGGCTGACGCAGTCGTAGATCACCATGGCGCCCGTCCACTTGGTCTTGACGACGACGTAGTGGGCCGACTCCGCCGGCACCTTCCCCATGTGCACCGACTTGCCGGCGTAGCAGCCGCCCAACAGGGCGACGACCCAGGCGGCGGCCGCCCGCCGATTCCAAACCACCTTCATGCCCGCTCCCCTCAGCGCCACCCGGAGCCCACCGAGGGGTGGGAGCGCGCGGCGCCGCCCCGACTATTGTGGGGCCATGAGCCCGCCCAGCCCGCCCGCCCCGCACCAAGCCGAAGAGAGCCACCGCACCAAGGGGCTGCTGCGCCTGACCATGGCCTGCAACGAGCGCTGCCCCTTCTGCAACGTGCCGGCCGAGGACTACCCGCGCCCCACGCCCAGCGAAGAGGAGCAAAATATCGAGCTGGACGACTTTATCGCCAGCGGAGAGCGCACCCTCACGATCTCCGGCGGCGAGCCCACCCTGCTCCGTCGGCGCCTGCTCTCGGTCATCCGGCGCGCCCGGGGGGCGGGCGTGCCCTTCGTCGAGCTCCAGACCAACGCCGTCCTCATCGATGAGGGCTACGCCGCGGCCCTGGCCGAGGCCGGGCTGACCAGCGCCTTCGTCTCGCTGCTCTCCCACGAGCCGGCGCACCACGACGCCTTGGCTGGCCTAAAGGGCGCCTTCGCCCGCTGCTTGCGGGGCATCGACGCGCTGCTCGGCGTCGGCGTGCGGGTGGCGCTCAACCCGGTCACCGCCCGGCGCACCCAGACCCTGCTGCCCGACTACCTCCGCTTCGTGGCCGCCCGCCTGCCCGGCGTGCGCAGCGTCTCGCTCTCAGCGGTCCAGCCCCATGGGCGCGCCCGGCAGCACCTCAGCGAGCTGCTCCCCGACTACGACGTGCTGCGCGACGTTGTCCCCGAGGCCCAGCGCGTCGCGGCCGCCGCGGGCATCGAGCTGCTCAACCCCTACTGCGGCCTCCCGCTGTGCGTGGGCTGGGCCGCGGACATGGCGCGCTCCGTGGAGGCCATCGAGGCCGAAGGGGGCGGCTGGCGGCCCCTCCCGGGCATCGAGAACCGGGACGACAAGACCCAAGGCCCCCCCTGTCAGGCCTGCGCCTTGCGCACCCGCTGCGGCGGGGCGTGGCGGGCGGTCTGGACGGAGCGCGGCGGAGCGGGCCTCCATCCTCCGCTTCGGCGCGTCGCCCCTTGGGAGCCCGGCGCTGAGGCGGCCCCCGGCCAGCAGATCTTCCGCGCGCCAGGCCGCCCCACGCCGGCGCAGCTCAGCGCGGCCCGGGCCTCCGTGCAGCCCACGGTCTGGCTGGTGGTCGGCGCGCTCACCGAAGACGACGTGCCGCTGCTCATGTCCAGCGGGTGCACCGATCTTTGCCTCTGCCTGCAGACCGCCGCGCTGGAGGCCGCGGGACCAGCGATCGCCCAGACCCTCCGCGGGCTCCACCGGCTGCTGCGCCTCGGGGTGAGCGCCCCCGATCACGGAAGGTTGCTGGTGCACATGCGGCTCGAGGGCCAAGGCGGCCCGGCGACCTCGCAGCTCGCCGCCTGGGCGACGGCGCGGGGCGCGGCCACGGTCCACCGCGCGCCCTGAATTCGCGGACAGCGCAGCCCACGGGCGTAAGCCACAGGAAGGAACGGGCGTTGCCGGCGCGTGTCCGAGCCCACCGCGCTGAGGAGCCCCGATGACCGCCGCCGCCCCCCCCTCCATTCACCGCCCCGCCCTGGTGGCCCTCGTTTTGATCGCCGCGCTGGCCTGCGATGCCCAGCGCCAGCCGCCCGATGCCCTGCCCGCCCCGGCCGACCCGATGCCCATCGATGACGGCACCGGCGCCGTTCCCGTCGAGGCCGACGCCGGTAGCTCCTATGGCCCGAGCCCGGAGTCGATCCCGGAGCTCGGCGGGGGACCGGAGGACCGCCTCGGTCGGCCGCAGACCGCGCTGCCCATTGAGGGGCCGGTGGCGAGCCTGCCCGTCGAGAAGAGCGAACAGGGCCCGTGGATCGCCCGGCGCACCGCGGGCCGCGGCGGCCCCCGCGCCGGACTCGCGGCCCGGGGCGCGGCGACGCCCGACGGCTTCGGCCTCAGCGGCGAAGGCATGGGCGGCGGCGGCCTCGGGGTGGGCGCCGCCGACCTCGGCAGCTTCAGCACCAAGGGCCGGGGCAGCGGGAGCGCGGGGGGCTACGGCGCGCCCCCGCCCGCTGCGGCGCCCTTCGGACCGCCCAAGTCCGCCCGCGGCGATAGCGATCGGGCCGAAGAGTCCGCCCGCGCCACCCAAGCCGCGCCGCAGCTCCGCGCCGGACAGACCGACGACAACGCTGACTTCGACGACTACCTCCGCTACATCGCCGACTGGCAGGGCGCAGCGGGGCCGGCGGGGTCGCTCGACCGCCTCGACGTGCACGGCCAGCGCCGCGTGCGGGTCCTCGACGCCCAGGGCGCGCCGCTCCCAGGCGCCCAAGTGGACGTGCTGCAGGTCAACGCGGGCCGCGCGACCTGGACCGCCACCACCATGGGCGACGGCAGCGCCGCCTACTACCCGGCGCTCCAGGTGCCCGGGGTCGGCACCGCCCCCGGGGGCGCGCCCGAGGCGGTCGGCCTCACTGTGATCGCCTCCTACGAGGGCCAACAGGTGCGTGGGGCGTGGGCGCCCGGCGCCACCGAGCTCGTGCTGCAGCTCCCGGTGCGGCGGGCGGCGCGGGGGCCGGTGCCCATCGACGTGTGCTTCATCATCGATACGACCGGCTCGATGGCCGACGAGATCGCCCGCGTGCAGGAGACCTTGCTGTCGGTCACCCAGCGGCTGCGCCAACAAGGGGCGGTGGACCTGCGCTATGGCGCGGTGCTCTACCGCGACGTCGGCGATGAGTACCTGACCCTGCAGCACCCCTTTACCCAAGACATTCAGGCCTTTGACCGCGCCGTGCAGGAGATCCAGGCGGGCGGCGGCGGCGACGGGCCGGAGTCGCTCAACCAGGGTCTGGCGGTGGGCATCGGCCAGATGGACTGGCGGCCGGGCGCCGCCAAGGTCGCCTTCTTGATCGCCGACGCGCCGCCGCACATGGACTACCAAGAGGCGGTCACCTACGGCCGCGCCGCCGCGGGGGCCGTCTACCGCGGGGTGCGGGTCCACACGGTCGCCGCCAGCGGGCTCGACCAAGCTGGCTCGGCCGTCTTCCGGCAGATCGCTCAGCTCACCCACGGGCGCTTCATCTTCATCGAGTACGGCGACGTGGCGGCCAGCGCGCGGGGGCACGGGGTGACCGGCGAGGTCAGCGCCAACAACCTCGACCAGATCATCTACGAGCGGATCCACGCCGAGCAGGTCGGCTGGCGGGGCGGGGCCGAGCGCCTCGCAGTGGGGCGCTGAGGGGCCGGTCCGGCGGCGCCGTTGGGCCCGCCGCCCCCGCTTGTGCTAGGCTGGCCGCATGTTCCTCGCGCTCCTCGAATGGTGGGTCAGCATCGACTGGTACCGGCTCCGCGCAGGGGCCCGCGAGGTGCTGCTCGCCACCGCCTTTTTCGTCGGCGTCACCGCCGCGGTGACCTGGCCGGTCATCCTGCACCCCGACGAGGTGCTGGTGGGCGGCGGTGAGCTCGGCGGCTGGCTTTGGCGTCAATGGTGGCATTTTCAGGAGATCGAGGTGCTCGGCGCCTCTGACCTGCCGCTGATCGATCGCCTCACCGCCTTGGTCTCGCTCGGCCGCTATCCAGAGACCGGAAACATCCTCGACATCGTGCTGTTGAGCTACCCGCTCGACAAGCTGTTCGGCTTCCCAGCGCACCACAACATCAAGGTGTTGCTCACGCTGATCGGCAACGGCGTCTGCGCCTATGCCCTCGCCCGCACCATCACCAACGCGCGCTTCGTCTGCCTCGCGGCAGGCTGCCTCGCCATCGTCAACCCGCTGGTGGTGCTCGACGTCAACAACACCGGTCTGCGCCAAGTGCTGCTCTGGTGGCTGTTTCTGTACCCGATCTTCCTACAGCGGGCCTGGCGCACCGCCCGCATCGCGGACGGCCTCGCGGTCGGCGGCCTCTTTGTGCTGATCTCCGCTTTCTACTGGTTCTATGGGCTCTTTGCCGTGATGTTCTCGCTGGTGGTGCTGGGCCTGTGGGCGCTGCGCGACCGCCCGGCGATCACCCGGATGCTCCGCTGGATGGGCCCGGCGGCGGCCATCTCGGTGGCCGGGGTGCTGTTCTTCGTCGCGCCTTACCTCGCGCCCCGCCAGGAGGGCGGCAGCACCATCGGCGGCCCGAGCCTGCCAGAGCTCACCTTCTTCCTCAAGTTTCCGGCCTACGACACCATCGCCTCGGCGCCCTTGCGGCCCAGCAACTACGCCGAGAACGTGCTCAGCTCGATCAACCGAACGATCGGCTCGAGCTGGCCTGCCGACTACGTGATCAACGTCGCGCACGGCGTGATGGCCTTGCCGGTGGTGGCCTTCTTCTTCGGCGTGGTGCCCGCCGTGATCCGCCGCAAGCAGCGCACCTGGCTGGTGGTGTGGGCGCTGTTCTACCTCGGCACCCTCGGGCCCTTCCTCAAGTGGGGGGCGCTGCGCGACAACTCCGACGTGCTGCGGATCGGCGACTACGTCGTCCGGCTGCCCTACGCCTACATGTTCCAGTTCATCCCGGGCATGTCGCGCATGTTCGCGCCGTACCGGATGGGGAGCATGGTGGCCGTGGCCTCGGTCGCCCTGCTCGCGGGATCGCTCGGCGCGATCTCCGGCGTGTGGCGTCGGCGGGCCGTCGGCATGATCTGCGCGGTGATGATCGTGCTGCAGCCGTTTTTCCGCTTTGACAAAGGCCCCATCGCCCGCGGCGCCAAAGCGCCGACCGACTGGCGGTTGATCACCCGGGTGAGCGCGATGCGGGTGCCGGAGTGGTACCGCTCGCTGGACCCCGAGGGCTGGGAGGGCATCATCGAGCTGCCGCTGGAGCAGCAGCAGGACCTGCTCTACGCCTACCAGATGGTGCACCAGCGCAAGATCTACCGCTCCTGGGCCACGCCCGCGGCCATCCCGCC
>CANHON010000133.1 GCA_947462115.1 Deltaproteobacteria bacterium
CTCGGCCTCGTCTTGGCCCACCAGCATCGCCAAGGGCTCACCGGGGGCCTGGTCGGTCCACAGGGTCTTGTCCATGCGCTCGCGGTTGTTCTTCACCACGGCGTTGGCGGCCCTCAGGATGTTGCCCCGGGAGCGGTAGTTCTGCTCGAGGCGGATCACCTGCGCGTGTGGGAAGGTCTTTTGGAAGTCGAGGATGTTGCGGATGTCGGCGCCGCGGAAGCCGTAGATGCTCTGATCATCGTCGCCCACGACCATCACGTTGCCGTGGTCTAGGCCGGCGGTCAGCAGCTCGATGAGCCGAAACTGCGCGCGGTTGGTGTCCTGGTACTCATCGACCAGCAGGTAGCGGAAGCGGTTGCGGTACTTGGCGAGCACTTGGGGGTGCTCCTCCCACAGCTTGACCACCAAGTTGATGATGTCGTTGAAGTCCACCGCGCTGGCGGCGAACATGCGCTGCTGGTAGGCGGCGTAGATCGCCGGCGTGGGATCGCCCGGGGGGATCCCCTTGTCGTTGGCGAGGTCTTCGGGGCTCAGCAGGCTGTTCTTGGCGCGGTCGATCGCGGAGCGCACCTCGTAGAGGTTCACCTCTTTGCTCACCCGCAGGTCCTCGGCGATCTGCTTGAGCAGCGCGCGCTGGTCGTCGTCGTCGAAGATGGTGAACTGCTTGCTGTAGCCGAGCTCTTGGATGTCCTCGCGGAGGAAGCGCACGCAGGCCGAGTGGAAGGTGCTGACCATCACCCGGCGGGCCTTGTCCGGGTCCGCCATGAGGTGCGCGACCCGCTCCTTCATCTCGGCGGCGGCCTTGTTGGTGAAGGTGACGCTGAGGATCTGCCACGGGGGCACGCCCCGCTCGACGAGGTGCGCGATGCGGCGGGTGAGCACCCGCGTCTTGCCCGAGCCGGCGCCGGCCAAAACAAGCACCGCGCCGTCAATCACAGCGGCGGCTTCGTATTGTTTGGGGTTCAGCCCCTCGAGCAGCTTCGACACAGGCGCTCCTCCTTTGGACCGCGGGGTATCTGCCCCCCGCTGGAAAGTAAAGGACAGATTTTGGCGAATCCCGGTGAAGCGGTGTGCGCGACTGCGCTTATGTTCAGGCGTTCTCGCTGCGCCGGGCCTTCTCCGCGAGCTTCCGATCCCGGAGGCGCCCGGCAGCCCCGTGGCGAAGCTTCAGCTCGCCGCGGACGACCGCGATGGCCTCGTCGGGCACGTCGGTGGTGATGACCGAGCCCGCGCCGACCAGCGCGCCGGCGCCCACGCGCACCGGCGCCACGAGGCTGGTATTGGAGCCGATGAAGGCGCCCTCGCCGATGGTGGTGCGGTGCTTGAACACGCCGTCGTAGTTGCAGGTGATGGTGCCCGCGCCGATGTTGGCGCCCGCCCCGATGGTGGCGTCGCCGACGTAGCTGAGGTGGGGGACCTTGGCGCCGGGGCCGACGACGGACTTCTTGATCTCGACGAAGTTGCCGATCTTGGCGTTGTTCTGGATGTCCGCGGCCGGCCGCAGCCGGGCGAAGGGGCCCACCGTGGCCCCGGCGCCGACCCGGGCCTCCTCCAGGACGCAGTGGCTGAGCACGCTGCAGCCCTCGGACAGCGCGCTGTCGGTGATCACCGAGTAGGCGCCGATGCGCGCGCCGGCGCCCACGGTGGTCTGGCCGCGCAGGACCACGCCGCGCTCCAGGTAGGCGTCGGCGCCGAGCTGCACCTCGGCCTCTACGGTGAGGCTCTCGGGGGCCTCCATGCCCACCCCTGCCTCGAGGTGCGCCTGCAGCACGCGACCTTGGAGGACGCGGGCGGCCTCGGCGAGCTGGGCCCGGTCGTTGACCCCCATCGCTTCGGCCGGGTCGTCCAGCACCAAGACGCCGGCGCGGCCCTCCGCTGCGGCGAGGGCGAGCACGTCCGTGAGGTACAGCTCGTCCTTGGGCGGGTGCGGGCGGAGGGTCTGCAGCGCCCCGCGCAGCCACGCGGCGTTGAAGGCGTAGATGCCGGAATTGACCTCCTGCACCGCCCGCTCGGCCTCGGTGGCCTCACCGGCCTCCACGATCCGGGCGGGCGCCCCGGAGGCGTCGCGGATGAGGCGCCCGTAGGCCCCTGGCTCGGCGAGGATCATGCTGGCCACGGTCACGAGCTTGTCGCCGTGGGCTTGGAGCAACGCGCGGAGGGTCGCGGCGCGGATCAGCGGCCCGTCGCCGCACATGACGACCACCACGCCATCTTCGGGGATGACCTCCATGCCCGCCCGCACCGCGTCGCCGGTGCCCCGGGGCGCCTCTTGGCGCGCGAACCGGCAGGGCGCCCCGGCCAGCGCCGCCCGAACAGCGCCCTCTTGGTGGTTGACGACGACCACGGGGCAGAGCCCCGCTTCGGTCGCGGCCTTGGCGGCCCAGACCACCAAGGGCCGGCCCAGCGCGGGGTGCAGCACCTTGGCCAAGGGCGAGCGCATCCGGGTGCCGAGCCCGGCGGCGAGGATCATGGCAAAGGCGGGGACTTGGGCGGTCATGTCGACTCCTGGAGCGCGTCGGGCGCGTCGGCGAGCGGGGCCGGGCGGCGTGGGGGGCCGCCTCGACCGGTGGCGCCGCGCCGGGGCCGTGTCCGGTGGGCGGACAGGACGCTGGGCGGGCGCGCTGGCGCGGCTTCATATTAGGGGGGCGCCCGGCTGTGGCCGTGGTCGCGCGGAGCCGGTCGATTTTGATCCAGGCGGCCCTGGGCCCGCCGAAACACGGTGCGATCCTGCACGGAGCCGACCCGCGTCCATGAGCACCCCCAACCTCCCCATCGTGTCGGGTGGCGTCGCGCTCCGCGCGGACCGCGTGGAGATCACGCTGCTGCCGCCGGACAGCCCCCACCTCAACGCCGTGCGGGACGCGGCGCGGGCGGCCGGGGCGGAGTTCGTACGGGCCTCGAGCCAGCCGGATCAGCAGGAGCTCCTTCACCGCCTGGTGATCGTCGATCTGAGCGGGGCGGCGGCGGCGGCCAAGCTGGGCCCGCGCGTCATCGCGATCTGTCCGCGCCTCGACCTCGACTGCTACGAGGTCATCCCGCCGCACGAGGTCCGCTGGCGGCTCCGTCGGGCGCTGCGAAACCTCGTGGAGGTCGAGCGGCTGAGCCGGCGGCTCGACGTCGAGCGTGACACCATCCGGGTGCTCAACGAGATCGGCTATGCGCTCTCGGCCCAGACCAGCCAAAATGCCCTGCTGGACACTCTCCTCACGCGGATGCGGCGGGTGCTGGGCGCGGACGGCGGCAGCATCTACTTGGTCGATGGCGACAAGGTGCGCTTCGTCTGCAGCCAGAACGACACGATCCCCTTCCGGGCCAACCGCCTGGAGCTGCCGCTGGACGAGACCAGCCTCGCCGGCTTCGTGGCGGTGCGCGGTGAGGCCCTGAACCTCGCCGACATCTACGATCTGGAGCCTGGCCTTCCGTTTCGGCCCAACCGCCAGTTCGATGAGGAGACCGGCTACCGCACGCGGAGCATGCTGGTCGTGCCCATGAAGGACCGCGCCGGCGAGGTGATGGGCGTCATCGCCCTGGTCAACCGCAAGCCCGACCCCGGCGTCCCGCTGAGCAGCTTCGACACCGTCGAGGCCTTCAACGAGCTCGACTGCGCGCTGGCGGGCTCCATCGCCAGTCAGGCGGCCGTCGCCCTGGAGAACTACCGGCTCTACCGAGAGATCCGCAACCTCTTTGAAGGCTTCGTCGAGGCGGCGGTCACCGCCATCGAGGCGCGGGATCCGTCCACCGGCGGCCACTCCCACCGGGTCGCGGCGCTCACCACCGAGCTCGCCCGGGCCGTGGATACGACGACGGTCGGGGTCTTTCGGACGGTTCGCTTCTCCGAGCGCGAGCTCACCGAGCTGCACTACGCGGCGATGCTGCACGACTTTGGCAAGGTCGGCGTCCGCGAGCAGGTGCTGCTCAAGTCCCACAAGCTCTACGCCTGGGAGATGGACAGCATCGAGGGCCGTTTTCGGGTGGCGCGGCTCCAGGTGCTGCTCGAGGACGCCCACGCCCGCCTCCCGCCGGGCAAGGGGGACGCGCTGGTGCAGGTCCTCGTCGAGGACTTGGCGCTGGTGCGCCGGCTCAACCAGCCGAGCGTGCGGCCCACCGCTGCCGAGCTCGAGCGCCTGTTCGCGGTCGCGGAGCGCTGGGACGGCGGCCTGGAGGGGGGCGCGCTGCTGCAGCCCAGCGAGCTCAGCCGCCTCTGCATCCCGCTCGGCAGCTTGGATCCCGACGAGCGGCGCGAGATCGAGCAGCACGTCACCCACACCTACGAGTTCCTCAAGGCCATCCCGTGGACCCGCGACCTGCAGCGGGTGCCGGAGCTCGCCTACTGTCACCACGAGAAGCTCGATGGGACGGGCTACCCCCGCGGCTTGCCGGCGGGCGAGATCCCGATCGGGGCGCGGCTGATGACCATCGCCGACATCTTCGACGCCCTGACCGCAGGAGATCGCCCCTACAAGCCCGGTATGTCGCCGGAGCGCGCGGTCGGCATCCTGCGCGAAGAAGCGGAGCGCGGGCGGATCGAGGGCGAGGCGGTCGAGCTCCTGGCGCGGCGTCAGCTGTGGCGGGGCATCATCGGGGGCGCCTGAGCGAGCGGCGGCGCGCGCGGCTCAGGGCACCGCGATGGCCATCAGGCGGATCTGCTGCCCGGGCCGGCTGGCCGACAGGATGAGGGGCGCCGCGGGGTCGTCGGCGATCACATAGACCCCGGCCCCGCCGGCCAGGGTGGCCACCACGGCGGGGACCATCCAAAGCTGGTCGTTTGCCTGCACCACCACGTTGATCTCGCCGGTCTTCACCAGCACGCCGCCCCCAGGCACCTCGGCGTCCTCGAAGGGCGCGCCCTGGTACTTCTTGAGCTGCGCGAAGGTCGCCGCGCTCAAGAACAGGCTGCCCAGCTCCTCGGGGACGTCGTCCCCGCGGCTAAAGGCGTCGGAGTGTCGGGTGCCGCTCGCCACCACCTCCGGCTTGACGATGCGCCGACCCGAGACCGTCCGGGCCGACAGCGCGTCGGTCTCGCGCTCTGGGTCGAGGTCGGCCCGCCAGGTGAAGACCCGGCTCCCGTCGCTGGCCTCGGCCATCCGAACGTTCAAGGCCATCGGCACCACCTTGGTGACGGGCTTTTCGTCGAAGGCCCGCCCAAAGTAGAGCACCGTGCCCTGCTTGAGCCAATCGCTGGGGTGGGCGATGGGTGCTGGGGCGGTGTCGAGGCTCAGCTCGAGGTGGCGCTGACCGCCGGCGGGCAGGCCCCGGTCGAGCTTCACGTGCAGGCGGTTGCCTTCGCGGCGCAGGGTCCCGGTGTCGCCGGTGGAGTCGGCGGCCGCGCAGAAGGTCGCGGGCGCCTCCGCTTCGATGCAGATCTCGACGTACTCGGCTTGATCCAGGTCTTCGATCTCGATGCGCAGCGGCTTTCCAGCGCTCAGCTTGACCCGCGCAGGCGCGGTCCGGGCCGGCTGGCCGGGGTCTTGGATCCGGAGCTGCGCCGTCGCGGCGGGGGTCGGCTCCAAAAACAGCGACCCCGGATCGACGGCAGGCGCCGATCGGGCGGCCTTCTTGGCCCCCGCCGGGGTGGCCCAGGCCAGCGCGGCCACCAACATGACGGAGCGTGTGCGCAATCGGTCCTCCTCGCCGCCGCGGGGGCGGGCGCGGGTTCTAACGAAGCGGGGGCGCTGGGGCCGCAGCGGCCAGCGGGGCCGGGTTAGCGGTGGGCACGCCTCGGAGGGCACGTTGTCCGTGAAACCAGACCCCCAACACGCCAGCGCCCCCCGGAGCACCCGGCCGGCGCGGGCCATTGTGCTCCAGGTCAACGGCGAGGCCCACGAGCTGTCGGCGCCCCCTTCCTGGACCTTGCTCGAGCTGCTCCGCTACAAGCTGGGCTTGACCGGCACCAAGCAGGGCTGCGACAAGGGCGACTGCGGGGCCTGCACGGTGCTCATCGACGGCCAGCCGAGCCTCTCCTGCTGCACCCTCGGGGTCATGGCAGAAGGCAAGCAGATCACCACGATCGAAGGTGTGCCGCTCCGGGTGGGGCGGGCCTTCGACATCGCTGGCGCGCTGCAGTGCGGCTTTTGCCAGCCGGGCATGATCTGCTCGGCGCACGCGCTGCTGGCCCGCGAGCCGGCGCCGAGCGTCGGGCAGATCCGCGACGCGCTGTCGGGGAACCTGTGTCGCTGCACGGGCTACACCAAGATCATCGAGGCGGTGCAGCTCGCCGCAGGGGACATGGGCGGGCACGCTGATCTCGCCACCGAGGGCCTGCGCACGCCGGTTCGGTATGGTCAGCCGGCGGACGGCTTCTTGGTCCTCGGCGCCCGCGGCCGCAAGGCGGATTCGATCCAAAAGGCCACCGGCGAGGCCATCTACGCCGACGACATCGCCCTGCCGCGGATGGCCCATGGGCGCATCCTCCGGTCGCCGCACGCCCACGCCCGCATCAAGCGCATCGACACCCGGGCCGCCGCGGCGCTGCCAGGGGTCTACGCGGTGATGACCGGGGCGGAGCTCCCCGAGCCCTTCTGCGTGATCCCCTGGACGCCCGACGAGACCGCCCTGTGCATCGACAAGGTGCGCTACGTCGGGGACGGCGTGGCCGCGGTCGCCGCCAAAGACGAAGAGACGGCCATCCGCGCCATGGACCTCATCGAGGTGGAGTACGAGGTGCTCCCGGCCGTGCTCGATCTCGACGCCGCGGAGCGCGCCGAGACCTTGGTGCACGACACCGACTGGAAGGGGCGGCCCCGCCGCGACAACCTGTGCAAGGACGTCGATCTCGCCTTTGGTGAGGTGGAGCCGGCGCTCCAGGCCTCCGCCGTGACGATGGACGCCACCTACTTCTACGAGGGCAACACCCACGCGCCGATCGAGCCGCACTGCGCGGTCGCCAAGTGGTCCCCGGACGGCAAGCTCACGGTCTGGAGCAGCACCCAGGTGCCCCACTACCTGCACCGCGAGCTCGGCAAGGTCCTCGGCGTGCCCACCGCGGAGATCCGGGTGATCCAGCCGACCCTCGGCGGGGCCTTCGGCGGCAAGTCCGAGCCCTTCGATCTGGAGTTCTGCGCTGCTTGGTTGGCCAAGAAGGCCGGGCGCCCCGTGAAGATCCTCTACACGCGCGAAGAGGTCTTCTACAGCCACCGCGGACGGCACCCCATGGAGATGCACATCCGCATGGGGGCGAGCGCCGAAGGCAGGCTGCTGGCCGTCGACAACGACATTCGCATCGATGGGGGTGGCTACCACTCCTTCGGCATGATCACCAGCTACTACGCCGGACAGATCTTGACCGGGCCGGTCAACTTCGATCATTACCACTTCCGGGCTCGGCGGTTCTACACCAACAAGCCCTGCTGCGGCCCCAAGCGCGGCCACGGCTCGGTGCAGCCGCGCTTCGCTTTTGAGTGCGGCCTGGACGAGCTGGCGGCGCAGCTCGGGATGGATCCCATTGAGATCCGCCGAAAGAACGCGCTCAGCGGCGGCGATGTGACCGTCAACGGGCAGCTCGTCCCGAGCACGGGTCTCCGCGAGTGCTTGGACGCGGTCTCCCGCATGAGCGACTGGACCGAGCGCCACGGCAAGCTGCCCCGTGGGCGCGGCCTCGGCGTCGCCTGCTCGATGTACATCTCCGGCACGGCCTACCCGATCTACCCCAACGAGCTGCCGCAGAGCGGGGTGCAGCTCCTCGCGGATCGCTCGGGTCGAATCACCGTGTTCTGCGGCGCGAGCGACATCGGCCAAGGCAGCGACGGCATGCTCGCCTACATCGTCGCCGAAGAGACCGGGCTCGCGCCGGACGACATCGTGGTGCACAGCTCCGACACCGAGCTCACCCCGGTCGATCTGGGCGCCTACTCCAGCCGCGTCACCTACATGGTCGGCACCGCGGCCCAAGAGGCAGCCCGAAGCCTCCGGGATCGCATGCGCGCGGCCCTCGCGGCGCACTGGTCGATCGCCGAAGACCGCGTCGGCGTGGCGCTGGGCTTCTGGTTCGACCGGGACGACCCGGCCCGCCAGCTCGACACCAAAGCGGTGCTCCAGATCGCCGAAGCAGCGGCCGGCACGCCGCTCTCGGCGGTGGGCGGCTACCGCACCCGCAAGGTCGGCGGCGCCTACCGGGGCGGCACCATCGGCGCCTCGCCGGCCTACTCCACGACCGCGCACGTCGCCGAGGTCAGCGTCGATCTCGAGACCGGCGTGGTCACGGTCGAGAAGGTCTGGGTCGCCCACGACTGCGGTCGGGCGATCAACCCGGTCATGGTCGAGGGGCAGGTCGAGGGCAGCGTCTACATGGGCTACGCCGAGGCCATCATGGAGGCCCAGACCTACGACGAGCGCGGCCTGCACCGCGGCCCGAACCTGCTCGACTACCGCATCCCCACCAGCGTGGAGACCCCGGACATCTTCACGAAGATCATCGAGACCATCGATCCGGGCGGGCCTTACGGGGCCAAAGAGGCCGGCGAAGGCCCGCTTCACCCGATCATCCCGGCGATCGCCAACGCCATCTACGACGCGGTGGGGGTGCGCCTGCGCCGCATCCCCTTCACGCCCGACGTGGTGCTGGCCACGCTCCGGGCCCAGGCCCCCAGCCCCGCTTAGGCCGGGGCGGCGCTCGGCACCGGGCCGCGGAGCATCCCGGCGGCGCTCATCGCTTGCATCAGCCCCTCGAAGGTCTGAAACACGGTGATGAACAGGTTCTTGTGGCAGAAGCGCGCGCCGGCCACGCCGGTGACGGCCTCCAGGTCGCCGTCGGTGAGGCCCGCCCAAGCCGCCGGCAAGGAGCGCTTCTGGGCGAAGCTGTTCTCGCTGGGCGGGATGGCGAGCGCCCGCCACGAGCCGTCCATGCCGGGGTGGATCACCCAGTCGGTGGGGTGCTCCGCGCCGCCGGCCTCAAAATAGGCGGGCTTCCACCGCACATAGGTCTGCAACAGCAGGATGTTGCTCCCGCTCTGCGCCGCGGCCTGCATCGCCGCGATCACGACGGAGCGGGCGGCCTCGCGCTCGGCGTGATCGGCGCTGAGCCCCCGCAGCAGGTCGAGCGCCATCTCCGCCGCCCGGTGAAAAGCCTGGTCGTAGTCGGCGAGGGTCTGGTTGCCGCGGTTGTAGGCCTCGACGATGCGGGCGAAGCAGGGGCGGCCGGGCTCGGGCTCCCGCCGACCGTTGTCCACATCATCGACGTAATCGACGATGTTTTCGCGGAGGAAGGCCGCGTGACGCTCCTCGACATGACCGGCGGCGCGCAGCCAATCGAGCACCATCCCGGCGGAGGACCAGGGGCCCGTGTAGCTCTTCTGGTGGTGGTCAAAGCGCAGCTGGCTGGGATCGTAGATGGCGCCCACGTCGAAGACGACGTCTGCTGCGCTGATCTCCGCCTCGTCGCGGGTGCGGATCAGGCGCGGGGCCCAGGGCGCGAAGGCCCGCAGCAGGGCCCAGGCGAGCACGTCGTCGGCGTGGAAGGGCCCGCTGTGGGTGGCGGCGATCGCGGGGATGGGCTGGGTCAAGGGAGCTCCAGGCGGCGGGGGGCAGAGGCGGGGCCGCGGCGGGGGCGGCTCGGGGGCGGGCCTTAGCCGACGCCCGCGGCGCTCGCAGCGGCGGCCGGGTTAGCATCGGTCGGCCTTGGAGGTCCCTGATGCTGCGGATGGACGGCTTTGACTATGTGGCGGCCCGCGACCCCGGCGAGGCGGTGCGCCTCTGGCACGCGCAGCCAGACACCGCCTACATCGCGGGGGGCACCGATCTGCTGCCCAACCTCAAGCACCGCTTCGTCCAGGCCACCACCCTGGTGGGCATCGCCGACGCCCTGCCGCGGGGCTGGGCGCGGGTCGGGGGTGACTATGAGATCGGCGCCGGCACGCGCCTCGCGGAGCTGGCCACGCTGCAGGCCCTCGCGCCGGTCGCCCAAGCGGCGGGCCTCGTCGCCAGCCCCCAGCTCCGGAACATGGGCACGCTGGGCGGCAACGTGCTGCTCGACACCCGCTGCTTGTTCCTGAACCAGTCGGACTTCTGGCGCAAAAGCCTCGGCTATTGCCTCAAGGCCGAGGGGACCTGGTGCCACGTGGTCGGCGGCCCCAAGACCTGCGTGGCCACCCAGTCCAGCGACACCGTGCCGGCCCTGATGGTGATGGGCGCCCGCATCCGCCTGCTGGGCCCGGCCGGCCAGCGGGAGCTCGACCTCAACGACCTGTTCAAGTTCAACGGCATGGACCACCTCAAGCTCAGCGCCGGCGAGCTGCTGACCCACGTGGTGGTCCCGGAGCCGGCCCCGAACTTTCGGGGCTCCTACGACAAGGTGCGCACCCGGGGCTCGATCGACTTCCCGCAGCTCGGCGTGGCGGTGGGGCTGCATCTCGCGGGTCCGGGCGCAGACGCGCCCGTCGAGGCGCTCCGTATCGTCATCGGGGCCGTGAGCCCCCAGCCCAAGGCGCTCCCCGGCCTCGAGGCCTTCGTGGGTGCGCCCCTCACCGACGCCGCGATCGAGGCCATCGCGGAGATCGCCCACGCCCGCACCCGCCCGCAGGGCTCGGTGCACGGGGACCCCGCCTGGCGCCGGCACATGGCCCGGGTGACCGTGGCCCGCGCCCTCCGGCGGCTCCGGGATGGGACCGAGGCCGACGCTTAGCGGGCAGCCCGCCTGCGCCGGCGCCCAAGATGCAGGAGCGCCGGGAAAAGCAGCAGCAGACCGGCCTTCTCGCCCTGGTCGCTGCAGCAGCCGGAGCTCACGGCCCCTTCGAGGGCGTCGGGCTCCCGCAGCGTGAGGTCCTTGAAGTTCTCTTGGATCGCCCAGCCGGGGTTGACCTCGCCGTCCCACTCGTAGGCGCCGACGTCCGGCGCGTCGCCTTCCCGCTGCACGCCGTTGAAGTCGGTCTCGGGGATCCACGCCTCGCCGGTCGGATCGGCGCTGTCGATGAGGGTCGAGGTCTCGGTGGGGTAGAACTCCCAGATCTCCTCGTTGACGAAGTCGGTGTAGCCGCCGCCAGGCAGCACCTC
>CANHON010000134.1 GCA_947462115.1 Deltaproteobacteria bacterium
CCCAGGTCGGACCGCTCGGAGACCGTCGAGTCGGGGTCGCTGCAGTAGCGCTCCCGGGCGCGGCCGTCCTTGTTCGGGTCCCACTCCGCGAAGAAGAGGTCGCAAGCGTCCTCAGGCGCCTTCTCGGCCCAGCACATGCTGGGGTGGAGGCAGCAGAAGTCCCGCTGAACGCCGACACAAGCGGCCTCTTCGAGCTCCGGCGTGCAGATGCGCGTATCGTAGGCCGGGGACTCCCCTTCGGCGGGCTCGGTGCCGGCTTCGGTGGCGATCAGGGCCTCGCCGCGGATGGTGCACTCGTCGATGATGCCGCGGCAATCGCCTTCGACCACCATGGTGCCGAAGGCCAGCACACCGTCATCGAGGGGCACGCTGAAGGTGTCGAGCACCACGGTGAACGGCACATCCGAACGGTTGCCGACCTCGATCGGGCAGGCCTCCACGGAGGCCCGACCGGCGTGGGCGGTGTTGAAGCCCAGCCGCGCGCCGGCCTGCTGGCACTCGCCGTACTCGACCTCCAGCTGCCGACCGCGAGAGTCGGTGTAGAAGCCCTTGAAGTCCCCGAGCTCGACGCCCGGCGAGCCGGTGTAGTACGAGGTCATGCCGACAAACAGGTCGAGGTCGCCATCGTCGTTGGGGAAGTCGGGGTAGGCGTAGTCTTCCTCGCGCTCGGTGGGCGAGATGGACTGGTTCCAGAACACCGACTCGGCGTCCACGATGACGCAGACCTCGGTGATCTGGTCACCGCTGTCCGCTGCCCGCGGCACGGAGAAGGTGTAGGTGGCCCCGCCGCGCACGCCGCTGACCGAGCCGCTCAGCTGACCGTAGTAGCAGAGCGGATTGCCGTCCGCGTCGCGGTTCGCGGGGTCACGGCACCACTCGACCGGCGAGACGATGCTGGACTCGCCGTCGCTGGTGAGGCCGTCCGGCGGCGCCTGGCCGTCGAACCGCATCTGCTTGAACACCTCGTACTGGTCCTTGGTCATGATGCCCAAGGAGCCCACGTCGAGCACCGAGGGGTAATCGCCAATGGCCTGCGGGAGGTAGTCGGTGCCCTTGCGGTCGCAACCGGTGAGGACGAAGACCGCCGAGAGGAAGAGCAGCGTGTTTTTGTTACTCATAGCGGAAGTCGATCTCCACCGTGAAGTCCTTTTCGGGATCCGTGATCACCGGCGGATCCTGCACAATCACGTCCCCTTGGAAGATGTACTTCGAGGGGAAGTTGAGCAGGTCGATCGGCACCTGGCCAGTGAGGTACTGCTCATCGTAGTAGAAGACCTGCCAGCCGAGCGTGGACTCGGCGTCACAGGTGCTGAAGTCGAAGGTCCGCGAAGGCGCGTCCATCCACCCCCACACCACCGCGCCTTCGTAGAAGAGCGAGTGGTAGATGGTGGTCTCGGCCTCGAAGTAGTCGCCCATGTCTTCAAAGTACGGGATGCCGTTCCCGTTCTTGTCGAGCCCGCCGTTGCTGATGAAGCCGACCTCCTGATCCGAGGTCAGGTAGGCGGTCTCGTAGCAGTGCTCGCGGTACTCGATGCCGCTGGTGACCTCATCGCCCTCTTGGTTGAGGATGGGGTCCCGAACCTCGTCGCGGAAGAACCCGATGACATCATCGTAGCTCTCGTAGCGACCGGTGATGAGCCGGCAGTTCATGGTCTCGTAGCAGCCCCAGTCCGGCCGCCCCACCGACATGCTGCCGTAGGGGTAAGTGTTGCCGGTGGGGTTGTCGGTGCCGAGCACCGGGCCCACTTCGGGGTGCGGGTAGTCGAACAGCTTGTCGTCGATGCCCGAGAAGACGCCCAGCCAGACCGGACCGAGGGCGCGCACGTCGTCCTCGACCGTCCAGGTGTTGTTCTCGGCGTCGCTGAGCGTGATGGCGGCCACATCCTTGGGGATGCGGATCTTGCCGCGCAGATCGACGTGCAGCAGACTGTCTTCGGTGTAGGCGCAGCCCGTCGCGAGCACAGCGAGGAGCAGCGGAAGTGCGTTTCGCATCAGTACTGGTACTCCAAGCCGAGGAGCATGCCGAGGGGATCTTGACGACTGCCGATGGACCAGCGGTTGTCGTAGGTGATGCCGCCGAAGCCTTGACGGTTGTTGAAGACGTTCTGGACCTGCGCCCGAGCGGCGAGGTTGCCCTTGCGGACGGGGAAGTCCTGCTTGAGCTGGAGGTCGAGGGCCCAGTAGGTCTCGGCGCGAGCGTAGGTGCCCTGGGTCTGCCGGAGGTATCCGCCGCCGTTCGGCGCCGAGGTGCTGTAGCCACGGCTGAGCGGGTAGCCGCTCTCCAGGGCGAACACGAAGCCGACGTTGGTGGTCCACGGGTCGTCCGGCAGCTCCCAGAAGCCGGACGCGGTGACGTCGTGCCGGATGTCGGTGGGCAGGTTGCCGTTCTCGTAGAACCGCTGCTGCGAGGGCACCGCCAGGAAGGTGCTGGGCGTGGTCTGCACCGTGCCCATGCTGCGGGTGTAGGAGTAGGTGGCGTTCGCCGTCCAGCGGTGGCTCAAGATCTTCTCGAGCGACACGTCCGTCCGGTAGTACTGGCGACGGGCCACATCGGGCGTCCGAAGCCGGTAGTACTCGTTGACGGTGCCGTCGCCGGTCGCCAGCTGGGTGTAGCCGTCTTCGTCCCAGTAGTTGTTGGTCTCGTCGAAGGAGTACAGGTTCCGGGTGAAGGTCCCGGTGAAGTACACCCGCGCGGCGAAGTCCTTGACCACTTCCCGCTCGGCGCCGACGTTGAAGGAGTCGGAGCGCGGCGCCGTGATGCCCGGCAGCGAGGTGGTGAAGTTCTGGATCGGCGCGTAGTCGTAGTCGTCGGTCGAGCCGTTGGTGAAGCCACCGAAGAGCTCGCCGAGGAACAGCTTGCTGCCCAGGCCGGCCTGGTTCAGGTAGCTCGCCACGCCGAGGCGGGACGAGTCGTTGAACCGGCCGATGTTCGCCATGACCTTGGTCTTTCCGTCACCGAAGGGGTCCCAGATCGCCGCGAAGCGCGGACCCCAGAGACCGGTGTCGATGATCGCCTCGCCGAGGTCGTTGCGGACCGTCTGCCGGTCGTAGCGGGTACCGTACCGGAACGTGAGGTTGTCGATCGGCTTCCACACGTCCTGAACGAAGGCGCCCAGGGTCTCCGCGGAGGACGCGAAGGTGAAGGGCCCCGAGGTCTCGATCCAGTAGTAGTTGCGGAGCGTGTCGGGGTTGTAGTCGAGCAAGTTGATGTCGTAGTACACCAAGTTGCCCATGTAGCCCTGGGTCTGGTTCCAGAAGTTCAGGTCGCCGGAGAAGCCGACCTTGATGTCGTGGGAGCCGAGGGCTTCGACCTGCAAGAGGCTGAACTTGCTCTGGAGCTCAGCGCGCCAGCGGTCGTCGAAGTAGTAGTTGGTCTCGTTGCCCGAGTCGAAGGCCGTGCCGATGCCGATCCGGCCCGGCGTGACGAAGTCGATCGCGTTCTCCTGCTCGGTGGGCGCGCAGGGGTTGTACTCGAGGTCCTTGTCGTGGGTGCAGGGCACGCCGTAGGTCTCGATGAAGGTCTTCTGGACCGTGGCCTTGGTCTCAAGGAAGGCCTGGGGCGAGATGAACCAGTCCCACTGCAAGGATCCGACCCAGCCGCCCTGCGCCTGGCGACCCTGCGCCTCGGGCGAGATGAAGCGGTCACCAGCGTAGATGTTGTCGATGGCCGTCGGGTTCGTCTGCAGGAAGGCGGTGATCCGGTGCTCGGAGGTCGGCTGGAAGGTGAGCTTGGACAGCACGTAGTGGCCGTCGAAGTCCCGGGGCAGCTGCACGCCGGCGTTCGCGATGAGCGAGCGGGTCATCTGGTAGGAGGCGATGAACCAGGCCTTGTCCCGAACGATCGGACCGGAGACCCGGGTGCTGACCTGCCAAGTCTCGAAGCGCGCGCCGAAGTCGGTGGGCGCCAGCTGGCGGCCGTCGGCGCCCCAGCGCCAGTCCTGCTTGGGCGACCAAGAGCCGTTCTGGTGGTAGATACCGGACACAACCTCGAAGCGGTTGCTGCCCGTCTGGGTGACGATGTTGATCGAGCCGCCCAGGTTGAAGCCGTACTCGGGGTCGAAGGGGTTGGTGAGGACCTCGACCTGCTCGATGGCGTCAAAGTTGAAGTTCAGCGAGAAGGTGCCGGTCACTGGGTCGGTGACGTTCACACCGTCCAGCATGTAGGTGTTCTCGTTGGACGCCGCGCCGCCGATGTTGGGGTTCGCCCCGCCGGTGGTGCCCGCCGCGAGCTGGGCCGCCTGCTGGTAGGACCGGCCCGTGGGGATGCGGTCGAGGAAGTCCTTGGTGAGGACCGTGCCGCGGTTGGCCGACTCCGTGTCCACCACGGGACGGTCGTCCACGACGGTGATCGTCTCGCCCGCCTCATCGATCGTCATCTCGAGGGGCAGCGAGATGGTGCGCCCCACGTTGACCTGAAGATTGGGCCGGACGAGCTTTTGGAACTTCGGCGCCTCGGCCGTCAGCTCGTAGACGCCCGGGGGCAGCTCGACGAACAGGAAGCGCCCCTCGCCGTCGGTCTGCGCCTGCTTGGTGCCCATCATGTTCTCAGACTTGATGGTGATGAGCACGCCCGGGACCGGGAGACCATCGCTGTCCACCGTGGAGCCCTTGATGGTGCCCTTGGTGACCGAAGCGAAGGCGACCCCAGGCACCAGCAGAAGCAGGAGCGCCATCTGGGTGAGGAACTTGTACAAGGGCATCGGGCCGTTCCTTGTGGAAGCGGGGAGGCGCAGGCGAGCGCGGGGCGAGGGCCGAGATCGGCGAAGGCGCGTGGAGGTGTGCTGAGCGGCGGCGCCAATAAACAAGACGCCGCACGCTATCCCTCGCGCCGGGCCTTGGGGAGGCCCGAGGGTCAATGATCCGCAGATCACCCCCTTCGCTGTCGCTGAGCTGAAACGCCCCCTCACCCCAGGTGAAGCCGAAACTGAAGCAAGACCGATCGCGAACCGCGACCGACCGCAGACCGGCAAAGGAATAGGCGAGCCGACCCGCGAAGTCAAGCGATCGGGGCGCGCGGCGGTGAACATGTCGTGATGGACGGCATCGTCAACGATCGCGCAGGCGCAGGCCCGCCGCCGGCGCGCTGGTGCTCCGAGGCGCGCGCAGCCCGCGCTGCCCCGCCCCTTCACCCCGCGCTCTCGGACATCACCGTGGCTGACGGGCGAGCCGAAGGACGATCGCCTGCGGCCATCGCCAAATCCCCGCACGCTGAGATACACTGGCGCATCGACACCCCAGGGTCCGCCGGCCACCACGGCCAGGCCCCCCTCCGCGGACTTCTCCCGAGGACGCTGCATGACCATCCGCCCTTCCATCGGCGCCGCGCTCTCCGCGGTCAGCCTCGGCTTCGCCCTCGCGTTGACTGCTGCGATCAGCGCAACGCCGGCGCACGCGACCACCTTCGCGCCCACGACCGAAGATGCGCGCATCGACGCTGCTGAGCTCATCGTTCGCGGTGTGGTCCGCGAGATCTGGTCCGAAGAGGACCACAACGGCGTCATCTGGACCCGCGCCCAGGTCGAGGTCTCGCGCGTATATAAGGGGCGCCTGCAAGAGCGCTCCGTCGTCGTCGAGCAGCTCGGCGGCACCTACGCCGGCCGCACCATGCGGGTGGACGGCGTCGCGCGCTTCAACCTCGACGAAGAGGTGGTGCTGATGATGGACCGCGCCAAAAACGGCAACCTGCGCACCGTCGGCATGACGATGGGCAAGTTCACCGTGCGGCTCGATCCTTACAGCCGGGCCGAGCTCGTCCAGCAGTTCCAGGTGCCGCTCGAGCGGCCCTATGATCACCGCTTCCTCCCCCTCCCAGCCGAGGGCCAGCGCCAGACGCTCGGCGACCTCGAGGCTCGGATCCAGCGCCGCGTGGAGGCCTCCAAATGATTGTCGCGCTCCTTCTCATCGCCTCCGGCGCCAATGACGCCCACGCTTGGTCCCACACCGGAAACGTCTGGCCTCGCCGCGAGCTGCCCGTCGTCTGGAGCTTCGCCGACATCGAAGAAGACTCGATGGACTGGGCCGACGTCGAGACCGCCATCGACCGCTCTTGGGGCATCTGGACGGGCGACTCCGCCGCTTGCGCCGACCTCTCGACCGAGGCCTTCGGCATCCGCGACGGGTACCGCTTCGGCTTCCGCAACGATGAGATCGCCAACTTCGCCTTCGAAGACCCCGAAGACCAGCTCGGCCTCGGCGGCGTCCTCGCCGCCACCCTCTGCCAGCCCGGCGTCGCGGCCTTCGACCTCGAGGGCAAAAGCTACCGCTACACCACCGACTGCGACATCGTCTACAGCAAGACGGTGAACTGGATCTCCAACGAGGACATCAGCGCGGGGCAGTGCACCAACGCCTTCTCCTTGGAGGCCGTCACCACCCACGAGATGGGCCACTTCTGGGGCCTCGGCCACAGCTGCGACGATCCCAACGACGTGAACGACCGCGGCCAGTCGAACTACGACAACTACGCCGGCATCGCCCCCGCGGAGACCGCCAACTGCAACAACGGCGACCTCCGCGACGCGATCATGTTCTGGTCGGTCGGCCCCTGTGATCCCGGTCCCCAGGGCGGCTTCACCGACGACGACATCACCGGCATCTACGCGCTCTACGGCCCCTACTGCTCCTTCGAAGCGGTGGAGGGCACCGACCTGCGCGGCGGTGTCGCGGATGGCGGCATGGAGGTCTGCTTCGACCTCTCCTGCAACGAAGAGCCCAGCAACATCGCCTGGGACTTCGGCGACGGCGCCACCTCCACCGAAGAGACCCCCTGCCACACCTACACCGACAAGGGGCAGTACTCGGTCAACCTCGAGATCAGCGGCTCGGGCGACACCTGCGGCGAGTGGAGCTACACCCAGCGCCAGCCCGCCTACGTGCTGGTCTGCGGCGAGCCGGTGCCCGCCGAGGGCTTCGACGGCCTGTTCACCTACGAGGCCTTCGACGGCGTGATCTACCAGATGGTCAACCAGGTCGACACCTCGGTGTACGGCTGCGTGGACAAGATCGAGTGGCACGTCTACAAGGGCAGCAGCGTCTCCGGCGAGCCGGCCCAGATCATCGAAGCCTGGTCCCCCAAGATCGACTTCGCCGAAGCCGGCACCTACACCGTCGTGCTCAACGTCGGCGGCCCCGGCGGCATCAAGGCCAACGCGCTGACCATTGAGGTCGAGGACACCAAGTCCGGCGGCTGCAGCTCCGCTCCGCTGGCGGCCAGCGCCATCGGCATGATGGTGGCCCTGGGCGCGACCCTGCGGCGCCGTCGCAGCTAAGCCACCCACGGGTGCACCCGAGGCCGCCTGCCCGATCCGTCGGGGGGCGGCCTCCGCCTTGGGGCCAGCCGGAGGACGAACGATGAGAACGCCCCGCGCAAGGGTGATGTGGACGAGCCTGCTCGCGGCGGTCCTGGCCTGCGGGCCCGGTGGGGGCTGCGATCGCCCCGCCACCGGGACGCCCGGCCGCGTCGCCTTGGCCTTCGCCGAGTCGGGGCCGAGCTTGGTGCTGCCCGAGCGGAGTCGACCCGAGCTGCCGAGCCTGCACCCCGTCGCCGGTCCCTGGACGGTGAGCGAGGAGCGCGGCGCCTTCGTTCGGGTCGAAGCGCCGCTGCCCGTGCGCCTCCGCACGCTGTTCTTCCACCGGCCGCCCGATGACATGGCGCTGTACTGGGCGGCCGAGGACGGCGGCACCGACGGACCCGCACTGCGGCACGGCAAAGCGCCGCGGCGGCACCAGTGGAGCTTCACCGAAGATCGCGTGCAGCTCTGGATCCCCAAAGAGGACGCCCTGCCCGAGCCCGGCGCGCTGCTCCTGCGCTACGGGCCGGCGGCGGAGCGGGAGCGGCGCCTCCAGCTCGCCGAGAGCGGCCTCAGCGTCGAGACGTTCGCGCTTCGCACCGTGCAGATCGGCGCCACGAGCCGGCGCGGCCTGCTGCTCCCGGCCCCGGCGACGGCCGAGTGGACGGTGCTGGTCCCGCGATCGGGGGTCTTGGCCTTCACGCCGCGCCTGATCGCGCCCGAGAGCGCACCCCTCGGCGCGGGCTCCGACGGCGCCCGCCTGCGGGTGACGGTGGCGGCCGAAGGCGGCTCACCCAAGGTGATCTCCGAGCAGGCGCTCGCCCCCCAGCCCGACAGCGCGCCCCTGGCCCCGCCCGAGCGCCTGGATCTGAGCGCCTGGGGCGGTCAGACGATTCGGCTGCGCTTTGAGGTCGATCCCTCCGAGACGACCCTGCTGGACTATGTTTTCATCGCGGATCCGGTGCTCTACACCCCCGAAAAAGCGCCACCGCGGGTGGTCCTGGTGCTCATCGACACGCTCCGCCAAGACGCGCTCGGCCTCTACGGCGCCGCGCGGGACACGAGCCCGGTGCTCGACCTGTGGTCCCGCGGCGCGCGGGTCTACACCGAGGCCCGGAGCGTCGCGCCCTGGACCCTCCCGAGCGCCCGGGCCCTGCTGTCGGGCCGGGCACCGGAGGCCTGGGGCAGCGCCGCCGACCTGCCCAGCCGCTTCGGGGCCGCGGGCTGGTATACCGGGATGTTCGCTGGGAACATCTACCTGTCGAGCACTTTTGAGATGGAGGGCGGCTGGAGCGAGCACCGCGCCGTGAACTGGCCCTCGGCCGAGGACCAGGTGGCCGAGGCGCTGGCGGGCCTCCAGCGCTGGCCCGACCGCCCCGCCTTCCTGCTCGTGCACTTCATGGACACCCACCTCCCGTACAAAGAGCCCGAGGCTTGGCGGGAGCGCTTCGCCGGCCCGCCGCCCGCCCGGTTCTCGCGGCGCGAGTTCCACCGCCTCGACGTGCTGCGGTCGCCGCTGACCGCGGCCGAGCAGCAGTGGGTGCGGGACCGCTACGACAACAACGTGGCATACGTCGATCACACCATCGGCGCCCTGCTGCGCGCGCTGCCCGAGGACGCCACGGTCGTGATCACCGCCGATCACGGCGAAGAGTTCTGGGACCACGGCGACTTTGAGCACGGCCACAGCCTTCACGAGGAGCTGCTGCGCGTGCCGCTGATCGTGCGGGGGCCGCAGCTCGAGGCCGGGCGGAGCGCGGAGCCGGTGAGCCTGATGGACCTCGCGCCCACCCTGCTCGAGGCCGCTGGCCTGCCGGCTGAGGGGCTGGAAGGCACCTCCCTTCAGGCCTTGGAGCGCAGCCCGCCCCAGGCGCCCCGCCCCTTGGCCTTTGGCCGGCCGCTCTATGGCAACCGCCGGTGGGGCCTCACGGTCGGCGCCGAAAAGTACACCGTGCACGCCGATGACGAACGATGGGCCGATCTGGGGCTCGACCCCACCGAGGCCAAGGCCACGGTGCCTGCCGACCCCGCGGCCTGGCGCGCTGCGCTGGGCAAAGCCGTGGGTCGGCCAGTGGGGCTCGCGATCCGCGTGGCCCCGATGTCCGTTCAGCTCCGCCAGCCGCTGGAGGTGCGGGTGCGGGTGCCTGGCGGCGTCGCTTGGCTGGAGCTCAGCGAAGACCCCGCGCGACGGACCATCGGGAGCACCGCGCTGGAGGGCGACACCGCCGTCTTCACCTGGACGGGCGACAACCGCGAGGCCGGCGAGGGCTGGGTGATGCCGCGCTTGCCGCTCGGCGCCGAGGACATCGAGCTGGTGGTCAAAAGCGGCGAGAATCCTCCGGCGAGCATCACCGTGTCGGCCGCCGAGCTGGGCGGTCCAGCCGCGCGCAGCCTGCCGGTGGTGCGGGCCTTCATCGGCGACGAGGCGAACGGTCCACGGGTGCGCTTTGGGCTGAGCCCGACGCCGGCCCCCAGCGGCCTCGCCCCGATCGCTGGCGTCAACGAGGAGGTGCGCGGCGAGCTTGAAGCCCTCGGCTACGCTGTTCCCGAACGGGCCGCGCCCTGACCCCAAGACCGGAGCGCTCCGCAGCGGCTAAGGCAGCGGCACCACCGACACGGCGTCGAGCCGGTAGACGCTGCTGACATAGCCGTCGGCGTCGCGATCTTCGCCGACCGACAGGGTTCCGGTGACCTGCACCACCTGGCCGCTGCGGGGGCTCTGGCCGTGCAAGCGCGCCACGACCGCCTGGTGAAGATCGGGGGCCTTGCCGAAGCAGCAGTCCCACAGGCTCTCGACCAACAGGTACCAGACCTCCCCATCGACCTCTTCGAGGGGCAGCAGCGCGCCCTGCACGCTGACCCGCTGCCCGTCGAGGCGCAGCACGGCCGCCGGCAAGGCCATGCCCTCGACGTAGTCGAAGCCCCCCAGCGCGCCCCAGCCGACGAGCTGGCCGACCCCGCCGGGGACATCTACCGCCGGCGGCGCACCGCCACCGCCCCGAAGACCCCGCGCCATCTGCCCGGCCACGCCCCGCACCGCCTGCGCCTGGAGGGCCGAGGCGTGGGCGGGCCCCCGGGCGATCACCGCGGCGATGCCGGCGTCGACCAGCCGAACGGCGGCCGCGCGCAGGCCCACGGCGTCGAGGCCCGGCTCGCCGGCGTCTACGATCTGCTGGATCAACGCGTCGCGCGGCAAAGACGCGGGCTCCGCGGACGTGGCGATGGCGGTGAGGGCCGAGACCGTGGCCTCGATCAGCGGATCGGGCGCAGCGGCGGGCGCAGGCTCGGCCACCAGCAGGGGCGGCGCCGGGGCCTCGGGTCCGCCGCCAACGCAGCCCCCCGCCGCGCCGAGGGCGCCGAGCAGCAGCGCCCCCCGCCAGAATGCAGCGAACAACACCTCGGCCATCGGGACCTCCGCCCGCCCCTTATCCTCTCGCCGTCCGGTCTCTCGCCCTCCGGTCGATCAGGCGGCGGCGCCAAGGGCGGCGCGTGCGGCCCGCTTGGC
The DNA here is from genome assembly GCA_947462115.1 of Deltaproteobacteria bacterium. Lineage (GTDB taxonomy): Bacteria > Myxococcota_A > UBA796 > UBA796 > UBA2385 > JAEUKK01. The sequence continues at coordinate 10,795 of CANHON010000134.1, forward strand.
GGCTTGGCGCGCGACGGGGATCGCGACCAGCACACCAACCAGCGTCATCATCGCCATGAGGGCCACCGCAGCGCCGGGCCCGAGGCCCGGTCCGAGCCGCGCGCCCAGCCGGAGCGCCGCCGCCGGCTGGAGCCAGAGGCCGAACAAGAAGGCCGCGCCC
>CANHON010000135.1 GCA_947462115.1 Deltaproteobacteria bacterium
GCCCACCTCGAGGCGATGGCGATCAGCGCGCCGGGGGCCATGGAGTACGAGCTGGAGGCGGTGATTGAGGCCGCGTTCCGTCGCGGTGGCGGCAGCGGTGCGGGCTACACGAGCATCGTGGCCGCAGGCGACAACGCCACGATCCTGCACTACCACACCAACCAGGATGTCCTGCGCGACGGTGATCTCATCGTTGTGGACGCCGGCGGTGAGTTTGATGGGTACACCGCCGACGTGACGCGCACTTGGCCGGTGAACGGGCGCTTCAACGACCTGCAGCGGCGCGCCTACGAGGTGGTGCTCGAGGCCCAGCTGCTGGCCATCGACGCCTGCCGGGCCGGCCGCCGCTTCCTCGATCCCCACGAGGTCGCCACCCGGCGGCTCACCAAGGGCATGGTCGAGCTCGGCTTGTTCGCCGGCGATCCCGAGGACAGCGGGCTCATCGACCAGCTCATCGCGGACGGCCGGTCCAAGCGCTACTACATGCACGGCACCAGCCACTGGCTTGGGTTGGACGTGCACGACGTGGGCGTCTACAACCGAGAGGGCGGCTCCCGTCCCTTGCTGCCCGGCATGGTGCTCACCGTCGAGCCCGGGCTGTACGTGCCGGCGGACGATCCCGAGGCCCCCGAGGCGCTGCGCGGCCTCGGCATTCGGATCGAAGATGACGTGGTGGTCACCGATGGCGAGCCCTTGGTGCTCACCGCCGCCATCCCCAAGTCGGTCGAGGCGGTCGAGGCGGCCGTGGGCCTGCGGGCCGGGGGACGGACTGCGTGAGCGCCCTGCTGGTCGGTGATGTAGGCGGGACCCACGCCCGGTTCGGGCGGGTGGTGGACGGGGAGCTCGGCGCCACCTGGACCGTGCCCACCGCCGGCTCCGGCGGCCTGAGCGGTGCCTTGGCGGTGAGCGCCCAGTACGGGGAATTTTCCGCCGTCTCGGTGGCGGTCGCGGGGCCGGTCGAGGGGCGGCGCGCCCGGCTCACCAACACCGACTGGTCGGCCGACCTCGACGCGCTCGGTGGCCTCGATGGCCCCGATGGCCCCGATGGCCTTGATGGCCTGCTGCTCAATGATCTCGAGGCTGCGGCCTGGGGCGTCGGCGCGGGCGGCGCCCTGAGCGCTCAGCCGCTCTACGGCACGCCCAGCGGCGTTTTGGGCGACGCGGCGGTGATGGGCGTGGGCACCGGCCTCGGCGAGGCGCTGTGGATCGGCGGGCGCGCCGTGGCGGGAGAGGGCGGGCACGCCACCTTCGGCCCCGCCAACGCCGAGCAGGCCGCGCTCCTCGGGCACTTGCTGGCGCAGCTCGGGCGGCCAGTGGAGTGGGAGGACGTGCTGTCGGGCCCCGGCCTCGGTCGGATCGCGCGGTGGCTCGGGGGACCGGGCGCCGCGCGGTGGACGCCGGTGCTCGGCGAGGCGGCGGATTCGCTCGACGATGTGGCCTTGGGCCGGGCGGCGGTCGAGCACCAAGGTACAGCGATCGGAGCGGCCTGCGCGGCGCTGTTTTGGAGCTTGGTCGCCGCCGAGGCGCGCAACCTCGCCCTGCGCACCCTCCCGGGACGCGGGGTCTTCGTGGTCGGCGGCCTCGCGCCCCGCTTGTTGCCGCGCTTCGACGCCGCGGCCTTCGCCGCCGCCTTCGTGGGGGAGGGTCCGCTGGCTTGGCGGCTCGTGAACGTGCCGGTCCAGCTCGTCCTCGACGATGGGCTGGCGCTTCGGGGCGCCGCGGCCGCCTACGCTGCAGCGCGAGGCGACGGCTGGCGCCACGCGCCGCGCGCCGCGCCCGGCGATGGGATAGTCGCTTCGTGATCCGTTCACAACAAGCGGAGCCCACGCCATGGTTGGCGTGCGTGTCCGCTGGGGGCACGCCCGCGCCAGCGATCCTGGCACTATCGACGGTTCCGGCCCCCCGCTGCCGCCCCGCTTGGGGGCCGCTGCCCAGGGGCCACCGCGCCGGGCCCCACGGCCCGCGCAACTGAGGGAGTACGCGATGAGCAAAGGTCCGGAGAAGGCCTACAAGAACTTGCAGTTCCTCAACAGCTCGGCGAGCCGACACATCCGCATCCTCTGCGAGTACGAGGAGCCCCGCGAGCGCTTCGCTCAGGCCAACGTCAAGGACACCATCGTGTTCTTCGGCTCGGCGCGGTCGCGCTCCTCGGGCTTCTGCAAGGATGAGGTGGCGAACCTGGAGCGGGAGCTCACGCGCAATTCCGAGCCGCACGTGCTTCACGAGCTCGGCAAGCGCTTGACCGCCGCGAAGCAGCGCCAGCGCATGGCCCGCTACTACGACGAGACGGTCGAGCTCGCCCGCCGCATGACCGAGTGGGACATGCAGCGCTCCGGCAGCCGGCGCTACTACGTCTGCACCGGCGGCGGCCCCGGCATGATGGAGGCGGCCAACAAGGGCGCGGCGCTGGTCGAAGGCGGCCGCAGCGTCGGCCTCGGCATCTCCTTGCCCTTCGAGGAGAAGCTCAACCCCTACGTGACGCCGGAGCTCGGTTTTGAGTTCCACTACTTCTTCATGCGGAAGTACTGGTTCCTCTACCTCGCCAAGGCCCTCATCCTCACCCCTGGCGGCTTCGGCACCATGGATGAGTTCTTCGAGACGCTCACGCTCCGCCAGACCCAGAAGATCAAGAAGCCGCTGCCGATCGTTCTTTTCGGCACCGAGTATTGGGACGCCGTGCTCAACGTGGACGCCATGTTGGAGTGGGGCACGATCTCCGAGAAGGACCTGCTGCTGTTCCACCGCTCGGACACGGTGGACGACGCGTTCCAGTTCTTGGTCGATGCGATCGAGCGCAACGAGCGTGACGGTCACTGAGCTCTAGCGGCGCCGCTCGGCGCCCAGGCCCCATCTGGGGAGGAGGCGAAGCATGTCGGTCTTTGGGATCCGCAAGCGGCTGCGCGCTGCGCTGGGGATGGGGCGCCCGGCGCGCCAGATCACCACCTACACCCTGACCTATGTGCTGCCGGATGGGTCCGAGCGTGTGATCGAGGCCGAGGAGAAGTACTCGGTGCTGATGGCGAGCCAGTCCTTGAGCGCGCCGATCGGCACCGGCCGGCGGGCGGGCGGCACCTGCCCGGACGGGGGCTGCGCCGAGTGCCGGGTCGAGGTGCTCGACGGCACGGGGCTCTCCCTCATGACCGACAGCGAAAAGCGGAGCATGGAGGCGGCTGTTCGCGGCGAGCCCCATGAGGGCCGCGCGCGGCGCCCGGTGCCGGCGAGCACCCCCCGGTCCCGCCTCGCCTGCTACGCCAAGGTCGTGGGCAGCGGCGCGCGGATCCAGGTGGCGGAGCTGTTCGACTATGACTCGCTGCGCGGTGATCCCGTCGGGTCTTAGTCCCAGCGACGCGCCAGGGCGTGGTCGCGGGCGCGCCTCGGGCATAGGCCCCCGCGCCCGACCGCCGCTGCCCCCGCCGATGCGCAGGAGACCCGATGGACACGAAGACCTACTGTGATCTGCACATCCACGTGGGGGCTTCGGTGGCCCCCCACATCCTGTGGTCCATCGCGCACTCCCAGGGCTTCAAGCTGCCGGTCAAGAACTACTGGGAGTTCGTGGAGCTCATCACGGTCAACCCGCGGAAGGTTCGCACGCTCGACGACTACCTCAAGATCCTCCACGAGTGGACGGAGAAGATCCAGTCGAGCCCGGCGGCGATCGAGCGCAGCGTCTACGAGATCATCGGCAAGGAGTACCGGAGCTCTCGGGTCAGCCAGATCGAGCTCCGCTTCAACCCGATGAAGCGCAACCTCGGCGGCGAGCGCGACCTCGACCACATCATCCACGCCGCTGTGCGCGGCATGGACTTGGCGAGCCTGGAGTACGGCGTCAAGGCCGGCCTCATCTTCTGCCTCGCCCGCGAGTTTCCGCCGGAGATCAACGAGATCATCCTGCAGAAGGCGATCAAGTACCGGCACCGCGGGGTGGTGGGCATCGACCTCGCCGGCACCGAGCGCAACGCCATCGAGCTGAACGCCAGCGTCGACCAGTACTCCTCGATGTTCAAGCGGGCGCGCGAGGCGGGCCTCGGCACCACCATCCACACCGGCGAGACGCTGAGCACCGCGGCCGACGGGGTCATCGCGGTGATCGACCGCCTCAAGCCAGACCGCATCGGCCACGGCATCCGCGCGGCCTACAGCGCCGATGCGCTCAAGCGCCTCGCCGACAGCGGCACCGTGCTCGAGCTCTGCCCCACCTCCAACCTCCACACCCGCGCGGTGCGACACTTGGAGGAGTTCAAGTACATCATCGGCGCGTTCACCGACGCCGGCGTGCGCTACACGATCAACACCGACGGCACCTACCTGTGCAGCACCAGCCTGCAGCGCGAGTTCAAGGTGCTGGAGGAGGCCGACATCCTCAACGAGCAGGAGTCGGAGCGCGCCCGCGCCTTGGCCTTCGAGGTCAGCTTTATCGACAAGGGCTGAGCAGGCGTCGCGCCGCGGGGCTCAGCTCGGCGTCGCGTCGCTGGTCGAGCGCCCGCAGGGCCCAGGCGCAGTGCTCTTGGACCAAGGCCGAGCGGTGCCGCAGCCCGGCGTGGAGGGCGGGCCGCGCGGTCTGGTCGCCGAGGTTGCCGAGCACCACGGCGGCGTTGCGCTTGAGGCCGAGCGCCCCCGGCCGCCGCAGCGGTGAGCCTTCGAAGTGGGCCTCCAACACGTCATCGTCGGCGAGCAGCAGCCAGGACAGGTCGAGCCAGGCGTGCACCGGCGCGAAGTCCTCCTCGGCGCCCGAGGGCGGGCGGTGGTTGTGGGGGCAGACGTCCTGGCAGTCGTCGCAGCCGAAGACCCACCGGCCCATCGGCGCGCGCAGCGCCTCGGGGATCGGGCCCTCGTTCTCGATGGTCAGGGTCGAGATGCAGCGGCGGGCGTCGAGCTGTCCGTCGCCGACGAAGGCATCGGTGGGGCAGGCGCGGTGGCATCGGGTGCAGCTCCCGCAGAACCGCGCCAGACCGTGCTTCAGCGGCGGATCGTAGGGGAGGGGACCGCTGATGAGGATCACGGCGAGGAAGAAGCCGCTCCCTTCGCCCGGCCGGATCGTGAAGCAGTTTCGCGCGGCGTAGCCCAGGCCGGCGCGCTCGGCCCAGGCCCGCTCGATGAAGGGGCGGCTGTCCACGCCGCCGAAGCAGGGGCGGCCCTCCTCGCGCAGCCACCGCTCGATCTTCTTGATCCGCTTGCCGATGAGGTTGTGGTAGTCGCGCCCCCAGGCATAAGCCGCCACCTTGCCGGTGAGGCCCCCGGGGTCCGGCGGCCGCAGGTGGAGGTGGTTCATCGCGAGCACCACCGCGCTCTCGGCCTTGGCGAACACCCGCCGGGGGTCGGCCCGGGCGTCGCGCGAGCGGGCCATCCAGCTCATCTCGCCGTGGTGCCCAGCGGCGAGAAAGGCGTCGTAGGCGTCAATGCCGGGCGCGCCCTCCGCCGAGCAGAAGCGCACGTGCGCAAAGCCCTGGGCATGGCACAGGGCCCGGAGCCGGGCGCCGAGGCCCTCGGGGTCTTGCGCGGCGGCCTGCACAGCGTCATTCGACAAGGGTTTGTCCCTCCCGCGCCCCGGCTTTATGCGGGGGCAGTCTCGGGCCCTGGGCCGCGCCCAGCCGCCCTAACCCCCACCGCCGCTGGGCCGCCCTGGCGCCGCCCCCTCCCTCCATCGCGGCCGCTGCGCCGCACCCGAGGTTCGATGAAGATCCGCACCCTGCCCGCCGACGCCAAGGTCGAGGACGTCATCATCTGCGGCTCGGGGCCCGCTGGCCTCACCGCCGCCCTCTACACGGCCCGCGCCAACCTCGCGCCCCTGGTCCTCGAGGGCATGCAGCCCGGCGGCCAGCTCACCATCACCACCGAGGTCGAGAACTTCCCGGGCTTTGAGCACGGGGTGATGGGGCCTGAGCTCATGGAGACGATGCGGGCCCAAGTGCAGCGCTTCGGCACCCGCCTGGAGATGGACGAGGTGGTGCGCTGTGAGCTCGACGCGCAGCCCTTCGCGCTGCACACCGCCAACGGCGCCACGCTCTACACCCGCGCCCTGATCATCGCGACCGGCGCCAGCGCCAAGTACCTCGGCCTGCCGAGCGAGACCCGGCTGCGCGGGCACGGCGTCAGCGCCTGCGCCACCTGCGACGGCTTCTTCTTCCGCGGCGTGGAGATCGCGGTGGTCGGCGGCGGCGACTCGGCGGCCGAGGAGGCCAGCTTCCTCACCAAGTTCGCCAGCCGGGTGCACCTGCTGGTCCGGCGCGACGCGCTGCGGGCCTCGAAGATCATGGCCAAGCGGGTCGAGGACAACCCGAAGATCACGACGCACTGGTTCACCGAGGTGGCCGAGGTGCTGGGCGACAAGGACGTCAGCGGCCTGCGCGTGCGCGACACCCGCACCGGCGAGACCCAGGATTGGCCCAACATCAAGGGCCTGTTCCTCGCGATCGGCCACCAGCCCAACTCGGCGCCCTTCGCGCCCTGGGTCGAGCACGACGCGGTGGGCTACCTCAAGGGGGTGCCGGGGACGTCCAAAACAGCGATCCCTGGGGTGTTCTTGGCGGGCGACATCCAGGACAGCGTGTACCGGCAGGCCGTGACCGCCGCGGGCTCGGGCTGCATGGCCGCCATCGACGCCGAGCGCTGGCTGGAGTCGCTCCACGAGGGCTGAGCTTCGGGGCCGTCTTTAGCGCGCCGCCTCAGCGGGCCCCTCGGGGAGCACCCGCTGGATGCGGCGCAGGTTGAAGACCCGGATCTCTCCGCGCAGGTGGCAGTAGGCCTCGATGTGGGGGAGGTCCAGGCTCCGGACCGTCAGGGTGCGCCGCCGGGTCAGGGGCCCCTCGCCATGGCGCGCCGTGTAGTCCACCTGGATGGGCGCGGCGGTCTGGGCGGCGGCCCGGATCTCCCGCTCGATTTGCTTGCGGGCCGCGCCGTCTTTGCCGAGCTGGTCGATGGTCTCGATGAGCTCGCGGACGGTCGGCATGCGCCCAAAGCCGAGCTGGACGCCCTGCAGCAGGCGCTGGTAGACCGCGAAGGTGACGCGCGCGTCGTCCAGCGCCCGGTGCGCCTTGGGTTGGGAGACCCCCGTTCGGATCGCCAATGACTCCAGGGTGCACTTGGAGAATCCAAAGTACTGGCGGGCGAGATCCAAGGTGCAGACGACCGGGCCGAGCGCGGGCGGCTCCAAGCCGAGCCGGTGGCACTCGGCGGACAAGAAGCCCGTGTCAAAGCGAGCGTTGTGGGCGACGAGGACAGCGTCCTGCAGCATCAAGCGAAGGGCGGGCAGGGCCGCGGCGAAGTCGGGCGCGCCGACCAGCTCTGCGTCGCTGATGTGGTGAATCGACTCGGCGAGCGCGGGCATGGGCATGCCCGGATCGACCAAGCTTTTGTGCGTTCGGCGCTTGCCTTGGCCGTCGGGGCGGTGGCGGTAGACCGCGAGCTCAACGACCCGGTCGCCGCTGGCGGGAGAGAGGCCGGTGGTCTCGAAGTCGAGCACGGCCGTCGGTGCCTGATCGACGGGCATGTCGAGCAGGAGGGTGTTCTCAAGCACGGGGCTCCTGGGGCGCGCGCCGCGGTCGGGCGCGCCGCCGGTCGGTCAGCGGGCGCCCTGGGCGACCATCCAGGCGGGGATGCCCGGCGGGGTGAACTCGCCATCGCCGTCGGCGTCCACCCAGATGGGGTTGGTGACGGCGTAGGGGCGGACCGGGAAGTAGCGGGGGAAGGGCACCGGCGCGCTGAGGAAGCTGTCGAGGCCGACGCCGGCCAGCGCGCTGGTCACGACGTCCTCGAGCTGGATGGGCGGGAACTCGACCGGGGTGAACACCGGGCTGAGGTCATCGGCGCCCATGGCCACCACCGCGTACCAGCTGTCCCGGGAGGGCTCGACGGTGACCACGTCCAACAGCCGCAGCACATCGTCGTTGTTGATCTGATCGACCGTCCACTCTTGGATGAGCTCGCCGTTCTCGTAGAGCTCCACCCGGTCGATGTTGAACCAGCGCGGCGCCTGGACCTCGATGTTCAGGCTGACCTTGCCGTTGAGCGCGGCCACGTCGCTGCCGGGGCCGTACTTCTCTTCGTCGGCGAAGAAGCGGATGAACGGGCCGAAGCTCGCGACCACCCGGCCCTCCTTGACCGCCCGGGCGACGGCGCCCTCGTCGAGGTAGGCGGGCTGGTCGGTGTCGGCCTGGACGAAGTTGCGCGGGCAGCCGGCCTCGGTGCTGGTGAAGCCGTGCGTGTCGGAGTTGCCGAGCGCGGTGTAGCGGAGGCCGAGGTTGTTGAGGCTGAACCAATCGTCGAGCACGCCCTGGCGCTCGATGCCGAGCTTGTAGACGCCGTCCTTGAGGTCTTTCTGCTCGGCCATGGTTCGCCCGAGCATGTTCACGATGTAGTCGCGGTGCTGGTCGGGGCTCTCGGTGGCCTTGAACTCGTTGAGCTCGGGCTGGGTGGGCGTGCGGATGAGCTCGAAGCGCTTGGAGTTCAGCACCTCCAGCGCGTCAAAGTCGGTCGAGAAGTTCTGCGCCTCCAGCAGGGTGTTCCCGCTGAGCTGCGTCAGGAGGCTCGCGTCGAGGGCGACCTCGCCGTTGTCGTCCCGGTAGGTGTTGACCTCGTACTGGTCGAAGTAGCCGAGGATGCCGTCGCGGGGGTGGCCGACGAAGACCACCGGCTCTTCGCCGCCGGGGACGCCGAGATCGCGGATGCCGTCGATCATCTGCTGGGGGGTGAGGCCGAACCAGTCGAGCGCCCCGCCTTGGTCGGCGAGGTGGTCGATCCGCAGGGGGAAGCCCAAGAAGTGGCCGACCTCGATGGTGGTGACCTCGAGGCCCACGGTGCTCGTGAGCCACTGCTCCACGCCCAGGGCTTGGATGGCGGGGCCGTAGTCGGTGATGGCGTCGTGGTCGGTGCTGGCCATGAACTCCACGCCCTCGGCGGCCATGGTCATCGCCCGATCGGGCAAAGAGACGCCCGAGTCGTGCGAGCGCAGCGCGTGGACGTGGAAGTCGGCGCTGATCCAGCCGGAGGTGTCGACCGAGCGCACCACCTGCAGCTCCAGGTCGATGAAGGTGTTGTTGTCCAACGTAAAGTTCTTGGTTTGGTCGATCTCGTACTCGACGCCCCGGCTGGCCACCGCGTGGTAGGTGCCCGGGGGCAGCACGATGCTGCCGCTGCCATTGGCGGTGAAAACAACGCCAGCGGGGTCACCGCCGATGAAGCCGTCGCCATACACCGGGTTGCGCGGGTTCTCGTCGGCGGCGAAGAAGGTGACCTTGCTCGGGACGGCCAGGCCCGACTCGTCGACCACGCGGAAGCGCACGCCGCCGGGGCGCGGCGACTCGAGCACCACGGTCTTTTCGTCGCCTTCTCGCACGGTGAAGGGCACGCGGGGGCTGTCGGGCCGGCCGAGCGCGTGCACCAACATCTCGTAGCGGCCCGGGGGCAAGGTGCCGCGGAAGGAGCCGTCGCGCTGGACGTCGGTGCCGACGTCGGTGCGCCACTCGGTGAAGGGCGCGGCTTGGTCCTCTTTGAAGACCAGCACCCGCACATCGGACAGCGGCACATTGGTGGCGTGCTCCACAACGTAGCCGCTGACCGAGCCGACCTTGGTGCCTTGGGCCTCCCAGATGGCGTCCATCGCGCTGCCGACGTCACCGGAGCCCACGCCGAACCAACGCTCGTAGGTGTAGGGGCCCGCGCCCGTGGCGAAGCGCCCGCTGCCTGCCGCCGGATCGCCGGGCTGGCCGACGCCGACCGCGACCGTCTGCGAGCTGGTGAACATGGGCACATAGAGCGGGCCCTCGTTGTTCATCAGCGCGTAGCTGACCCGGTCGGCGGTGCCGGCGAGGAAGTCCACGACAATGGGCTCCTCGAAGGTGTTTTGGCCGGCCTGGAGCAGGCCGTTGACGTAGGTCTCTTCGTCGAAGCCAACGTTGGGCGTGAAAACGTCGGTGCTGCCGCCCTGGAGGTAAAAGTCGCCGAAGACCAAGCCGCCCGCTGTGCGGTCGAGGGCGAGCTGAATGATGTCGAGGCCGTCGGGGCTCGGCGCCACCACGGTGGACTCGAAGTCCGGGTCGCAGTTGGCCTCGTCGGCGAAGATGGCCGAGGTGCGCATCTTGATGGCGGCCTGGCCCGGCTCCAAGACGTAGTCGGTGCGGATGAAGTAGTGGGGGCGCTCGCCCGGCCACTGCAGCGCCCAGAGCGCGTCCAGCAGCGTGATGAAGCTCTGCTCGGGGCCGACGGTGCAGATGACGGCCGCCTCGCCGTTGGAGCCGTCGTTGACGATCTCGACGGTGCCGGCGGTCGAGTCCGCGGTCTGCACGTTGAGGTTGATGGTGGGGAAGACCTCGGCGAGCTGATCGAGGCCGCGGCCCTGGCTGAAGCGCGGGTCGGTGCGCTGCAGGTCGGCGTCGATGAGGCTGCCGCCGCTGGTGTGCGGGCCCAGGCTGGGGCGGGCGTCGAGGATCGCCAGCTTGATTCGGTCGTTTTCAATCAGATAATCGCCGACCCGGGCCATGGCCTTGGGCCCGCCGATCGTCTCGTCCAGCCCCTCGATCCGGCGGGCCTTGGCCCAGGGATCGGTCGTCTGCTGGCACGCGAGGCCGAGCAGCGCGCTGCTCCCGAGGCTCCCGAGCAGGGCCCACGGGGCGCGGGGGCGCCCAGCGCGCGCGACGAGCGCCCGCGGCGAGGGGGTCTGGGGAAGGGTGGACGTGCGGTGGGATTGGACAGACATGGCCCCTCGACATTATTGTATCGCCAGCCTGAGGTCCATGCCCGATGACGTCTTCCTCGACTCCCTCCCGTCGTCTCGCGCGCGTCGCCCCGGCGGTGGTGCTCGCCCTCTCCGCCCTCGTCGCCGGCAGCCTCGTCGTGCCCAGCGCCGCGCTGGCCGGCAAGCGGGGCGGCGGCGCCGACGACAGCGCGATGTTCCCGAAGCCGGAGCCCTCGCTCCTCATCCAGAGCTGGGCCACCCTCTACGACCAGGACGCGGA